>NZ_CAXUCH010000065.1:0-19161 GCF_964249325.1 uncultured Mycobacterium sp.
TCGCTGTAGTACCGCTGCTTGGGAATCCTGTCCGGGACCTCCACCGCCCACGGCACCGGCAGCGGCGTCCAGTTCTTAGTTGTCGCCATGGCTATTCCTCGTTCACTTCAGACGATTCGCGACGTCCGCCCCTGCCAGTAGCGGTCGCGGATGCGCCTCTTGTACAGCTTTCCGTTCGGGTCGCGGGGCAACTGCGGGTTGAAGTCGACTGTGCGCGGGCACTTGTAGCCGGCGAGGTGGGCTCTGCAATAGGCGATCAGCTCCGCCTCGAGGGCTGCACCGGGCGTAACGCCCTCGGCCGGTTGCACCACGGCCTTGACTTCTTCCCCGAATTCGTCGTTGGGAATGCCGAATACCGCCGCGTCGACCACCTTGGGATGCATCACCAACAGGTTCTCCGCCTCCTGCGGGTAGATGTTCACCCCGCCCGAGACGATCATGAACGTTGAGCGGTCGGTGAGATATAGGTAGCCGTCTTCGTCGACGTAGCCCACGTCGCCCAGCGTGCGCCAACCGCGTTCGTTGCAGATCGACGCCGTCTTGGCGGGATCCTTGAAGTACTCGAAGTCGGGGCCGCCCTCGAAGTAGATTTCGCCCGGCTCGCCGACGGGAAGCTCACGTCCGTCCTCGCCGACGATATGCACTGCCGTGAGTGGCTTGCCGACTGAGCCGGGGTGGGCCAGCCATTCTTCGGGCCCGATCGTGGTGCCCGCGAAACCTTCGGTGCCGCCGTAGTATTCGTGAATGATGGGGCCGAACCACTTCATCATCGCTTGCTTGACGTCGACCGGGCATGGAGCCGCAGCGTGCAAAACGCACTTCAGGCTCGAGACGTCGTACCGTTGGCGGACCGGCTCGGGCAGTTTGAGCATCCGCACGAACATCGTCGGTACGAACTGGGCATGGGTGACCCGGTGGGCCTCGATGCGCCGCAGCACTGTCTCGGCGTCGAACTTCTCCATAAGTATTGCCGCCGCGCCGACACGGTGGACCGCCATGGTGTAGTTGACGCCGGCCGCGTGGTAGAGCGGCGCCGGCGAAAGGTACACACTCGAGGCGTCCATGCCGTAACGGTGGCGTAGCGCCAGTTCCAGCACTGCCTGCGCCCACGACCCGTTGTCCGTGGGCAGCGGGCGGCGTACCGCCTTGGGCCGCCCGGTGGTTCCGGACGAGTAGAGCATCTCGGTGCCGTCCGATCGCGGCGGAGCATCGCCCGCCGCTGCCAGGGCGTCCTCGTAGTAGCGCCAGCCCGGCAACCGGCCGCCGACGCTGACGAAAACGTCCAGCCCGGAACAGCACTCGAGGATTCGTGGCCCCAGCTGAGCGAAGCAAGAGTCGACGAACAATGCGCGGGCCTCGCAGTCGGAGACGATGTAAGCCACCTCGTCGAAGGTCAGGTGCGTGTTGACCGGCGTGTAGTAGAGGCCGGAAAGCTGGCAGCCCCAAGCAATTTCGAGGAACTCGGGGCGGTTCGGCAGCACGATGGCCACACCGTCGCCTCGGCGCAGCCCCGCCTCGTCCAACAGCGCGGCGACGGCCTGGCTGCGGCTGTACAGCTCGCCGTATGACATCCGCTTACCGTCCGCGGCGATCAGCGCCGGAGACTGCGAGGCGTGTCTCGCGTTGTCGGCAATGTTCACCGACAATCCTTACGCTTGCGCGGATTCCGCTGGTTCTGATGCCGCTGCCTGGCGGCGGGCCATCTCCGAGGGTTTGATCTTGCCCTTGAGCACCTGCTGCACCAGGGCCTGCACGTCCGCACTCAGCGACGCCAGCGCGACCAGGTCGTTGGAGCTCTGCCAATGCACCCGCATGCCCATCAGCTCCCAGGCGCGTTTCAAATTCGCCTTGGTCGCCAACAGTGTCGTCAGCGGAGCCTGGGCGATATGACGGGCAATCGCCTCGACACGCGATTCGAGTTCGTCGCGCGGGACCACTTCGTTGACCAGACCGATGGCTAGCGCTTTCTGGGCGTCGATGATCTCCGCCAGGTACAGGTAGTAGGCCGCACGACGCCAGTTCATGAAAACCCACGGCTCGATGGAGCATTCGCCCGACGGCATGCCGAAACCCTGCAGGGGCGGGTACTGGAAGTAGGCGTCGTCCGATGCGATGACGATGTCGGTGGTCAGCCCGTAATGGGTGCCGCCGCCGACGCAGTAGCCGTGCACCTGCGCGATCGTCGGCTTGGAGAACTCCCATAAGTTCAGCACCGGTTTGACGAACAGGTCGGTCTGCGGCTTCCACGGCGTGCCGGTGTGTTTGAAGCCCTCGACGAATTCCGGATAGTCGACGGCGTTGTTGCCGATGGCATGTCCCGAGCAGAATCCGTTGCCGTTGGCCTTGACGATCAGGACCTTGATGTCGTAGTCGCGGTCCGCGTCGGCCAGCGCGGCGTCCATCTCCTCGACCAGCTTTTGATCCTGGGCGTTGGCCTTTTCGGGCCAGTTCAGCGTGATCCGTGCGATGGCGCCTTGCTTTTCGTAGATGGTCCGCTCACGGGTCTCTTTCGAATCCATACCTTGTCCTATCGCTTGATTACACCAATCTCCGCGCCGATGTCGTAGTTGGCGCCGACTTCTGCCTTCCACTGCACGATGCCCGATGCACCGGCCTCGATCTCTTGTTCCGCCTTTTCAGTTGCGATGACGTAGATCGGCGCGCCTTCCTCGACGTGTTCGCCGTTTGCGACGAGCAATTCGACGAGTTCGGCCTCGGACACGGCGACGGAGACCCGCGGGATGCGAATCACGAAGTCACCCATGCGCGCTCACCGAGCGAAAGGTGCGCTGCGCCGCGGTGACGATCCGCGCCGGCGACGGGTACACCTGAGCCTCGAGCGCGGGGGTTGCCGGGTTGGGGACGAATCTGGCGCCCACCCGTTCGATGGGTGCGGCGAGCTCACCGAACAGTTCTGATTGCAGGATGGCGGCGATCTCGGCGCCGGGTCCGCCGAACTGGACGGCGTCGTGGACGACCACGACTCGGCGGGTACGGCGGGCGGACTGGGACATGGTCTCGACGTCGAGTGGTACCAGCGTGCGCAAGTCGACGACCTCGGCGCTAATGTCCTGCTCCTGCAGGATCGCCGCGGCGGCGAGCGCGTCGTGAACGCTGCGCCCGTAGCTGATCAGGGTCACATCGGTCCCGGGTCGCTTGATTTCGGCGCGACCGAGTGGGATCGCAAATCCCGGATCGACAGGCACTGAGCCCCGTTGGCCTTGCAGACGGATGGTTTCGACGAACAGGCAGGGATCCTCGTCAAAGATCGCCGATGTCAACAGGCCTTTGCCGTCGCGGGGAGTGGACGGCACGACCACCTTCATCCCGGGAATATGCATGAACCATGCTTCGAGGCTTTGCGAATGCGTCGCGCCGGTAGCCAGCCCGCCGTACACCTGGGTTCGTACCGTGATTGGCACAGTCGTGCGCCCGCCGGTCATGAATCGCAGCTTCGCTGCATTGTTGATCAACTGGTCAGCGGCGATACCGATGAAATCCATGATCATGATCTCGGCCACCGGTCGCAGGCCGTCGATCGCCGCACCGATCGCCGCCCCGACGATCGCGGCCTCCGAGATTGGCGTGTCCAGCACGCGGTCGCTGCCGTATTTGGTCGAAAGCCCCGCGGTAGGGCCGGTCGCGCCGGGATCGGCGATGTCCTCGCCCAGCAAGAACACTCGCTCATCGGCCTGCAGCGCCTGGTCCAGCGCGAGGTTCAGCGCCTCGCGCATCGTCATCTCTTTCTCCTCCATGCCCGGCTCGCTCATACGGGGAATGCGATCGGATCGGCGTACACGTCGCGCTCGAGTTCCTCGACCGCGACCGGCTCGGCGCCCATGACGGTCTGCAATGCCGCTTCGACGGTTTCGGCGGCGTCGCGCTCGATACGGTCGAGCTCATCGTCGCCGCAGATGCCGGTCGCGGCGAGATGGCTGCGGAACCGCGGCACCGGGTCGGCAGCCATTGCCGCGGCAAGCTGATCCTTGGGGATGTACGGCATCCGGTCACCGAAGTAATGGCCGCGGAAGCGGAAGGTCACGCACTCCAGCAACGTCGGGCCGTCGCCGCGCCGGGCCCGGTCCAACGTTTCGTCGAGCGCCGATTTCACCGCGAGCGGGTCGTTTCCGTCGACGCGGACGCCCGGCATGCCGTAGCCGGCGGCCCGGTCGGCGACGCGCTCGAGCTTCATCGTGTGTTCGGTCGGTGTCATCTCGGCGTAGCGGTTGTTCTGGCACAGCAGCACGATCGGCAGGTCCCACAGCGCGGCCATGTTCGCCGCCTCGTGGAAAGAACCGGTGTTGGTCGCGCCGTCGCCGAAGCTGACCACGGTGACCCGGTCAAGCCCTTTGCGTTTGGCCGCCAACGCCAGACCTACGCCCACCGGCGGTCCGGCACCGACGATTCCGGTCGAGAACATGACGCCCTTGTCCGGCTTGGCGATATGCATGGTGCCGCCCTTGCCGCGGCCGGCACCGACGGTACGGCCCAGCATCTCGCCGTAGATCTCTTCGAGCGGAACGCCCTTGCCGATCAGATCGTGCAGCCCACGGTAAGTGGTCACCAACTGGTCGTCGTCCCGCAGCGCGACACCCATCGCCGCGGCGATAGCCTCCTGTCCACGCGAGGGCCAGTACACGCACATAAATTCGCCGGTGCCGATGCCCTTGGAGAGCCGGTCGTCGGCGGCCTTCATCAGCACCATCAACTCGTAGATGCGCCGTTGGGTGACCGGAGGCGCTTCTGCCGACACCGACGGCTCCATCACACTCCCGACCAGGGCTTTACTTTGAGGAAGCCGCCCGCGTCTACGCGCAGTTGCTGGCCGGTGATATAGCGGGCGGCGTCGCTGGCGAGGAAAACGACGGCCTCGCTGATGTCCTCAGGTTCGACGTAGGGAATCGGCATGGCCTGGATCAGCGGGAACGACAGCTCCGCGTCGTCGCGGGTCGGGTTCTGCAGGTCGGGCCGGAAAGCCCGGTACATCGGCGGGCTGTGCAGCATGTCGGTGTTGCAGTTCGTCGGATGGATCGCGTTCATCCGGATGAACTTCGGCGCCAGTTGCAGCGCGAAGTCGTTAACATAATGTGCGACAACTTGTTTGGCGAATGCATACCCGGCTCCACCGGGGCCGCCGTCGATGCCGCTGGTGTTCATCGACGCCATGAACGCCGCCACTGATCCGGTCACGATGATCGACGCGCCGGCCTGCAGATGCTTGAGGCTGGCGTGCACGAGGTTGATCACGCCGACCAGGTCTACGTCAACGGCATCGGCGAAGGCCCGCGGTGGCAGCCCCGCCGTCAGCGGGCAGATGCCGGCATTGGCCACCACGATGTCCAGTCGGCCAAACTCAGCGACGCCGCGATCGATCGCCTCGGACAGGGCCGCCCGGTCGCGAACGTCAGCGACCGCGGTCAGCGCGCGCTGGCCTTCTTTCTCGACGAGTCTGGCCGTCTCGTCGAGGTCCTCCGGCCGGGCCAGCGGATACTCGTTGGTTTCGATGTCAGCGCAGAGGTCTACCCCGATGATGTCAGCGCCCTCCGCGGCGAGCATCCGCGCATGCGAACGACCCTGACCGCGCGCGGCCCCGCTGATCAGCGCCACCTTGCCCGTCACCCTGCCCATAGCCGGTCCTTCCTGAAAACTCACCAACGACTCAGGCGCCCAATGTCATTCGTGGCAACCCCACGGCGCATCGGCGCAAGGTTTGCACCACCGCCTACCCAGTCCCCGCGCTCATCGTCCTGACCCGGCCGGAGACCGGGACCAGGCGAACCTTCGACTTCATCGCATCTCTTCCACGAAGCCGCGCGGCGGCCTCTACGGGATACTTATAGTATCTAGAATACTTAAAATAGAGAAGACACCGACTGCGATGTGTAGGTTCGGGGATTTCTCCTTGAATGGCTCTTGCATTCGGCAGCGATTCGGGCTGAGCGGAGGATGGTCAGAAATGTCAGGCGTACTCAGTGGCGTCCGGGTCGTCGAGCTGGCGTCGTGGACCTATGTGCCCGCCGCTGGTGTGGCGCTGGCGGACTGGGGCGCCGACGTCATCAAGGTAGAGAGCGTCACCAGCGGCGACCCGGGCCGAGCACTCGTCATCGGGGGATTCACCCGACAAGCCGCGCGTGCCGACACCGACTTCATTCTCGAGCTGAGCAACCGCGGCAAACGCAGCATCGCATTGGGTCTCAAGTCCGCCACGGGCCGCGAGATCTTCGGCCGGCTCCTGGCCCAAGCCGACGTGTTGCTCACGAACTGGCTGCCCGCCGCGTTGGAACGGGCACGCCTGACGGTCGAGGATATCCGCGGCTTCAACCCGAACATCATCATTGCCCGCGGAACGGGGTTGGGGGTGCGTGGGCCTGACCGTGACCGGGGCGGATTCGACGCCGCCACCTACTTGGCTCGTGGCGGAGTGGCCTACACGCTTACCCCGTTTGGAACCGAGTACCCCGCCGTCCAGGGCCCGGCCTTCGGCGACCTGCAGGCCGGAATTACGTTGGCCGGCGGCATCTGCGGCGCACTATTTCATCGGGAACGCACCGGCGAGCCGACAATCGTGGACTCCTCGCTGTTGGCTCAGGCGATGTGGAGCATCGCGCCCTCGATTTCGGTTGCCGACCTGTTCGGTATCGACGGAATCCCTGGCGCCCCTCCCGGATTGGCGATAAATCCCCTCGTCAACAGATACAAAACGAAGGACGGCCGGTGGATCCAGTTGGTCTTTTTGCAGCCCGACAAGTTCTGGGCAGGCTTCTGCGAGCGGATAGGTCTGCCCGAACTGGCCACGGACCAGCGCTTTGTGCCGTCGTCGAATCTGGTGGCCAACGCAGCTGCGGCGACAGAGGTGATAGCAGCCAAATTCGCCGAATACGACCTCGACCACTGGCGCACGGCGCTGGCCGATGAACCGGGAGTGTGGGCCGCGCTGGCCACTCCACGCGAGGTGCTCAATGACCCGCAGGCCAAACCCAACGGCTACTTGGTAACCAATAGGGACGACCACGGCGTCGAGTACGAAATGGTCGCCCCCCCAGTGCAATTCGATGAGACACCACCGCCGCCGGCCCGCGCGCCCGAGCACGGCCAGCACACCGAAGAAATACTGCTGGAGCTCGGTTACAACTGGGACGACATCGTCAAGGCCAAGGACAGCGGCGCAACCCTTTAGTCAGCTTGATTTGCCGTGGCGCACCTGCTTGAACGGCACACCACGGTCAGCGGCGTATTCGCGCGGAAAGCCCAGCACCCGTTCCCCGATCACATTGCGGGCCATCTCCGTGGTGCCACCACCTATGGCAACTGTCTGCCGTGACAGGTACCGCAGGCCATGTTCTAAGCCCTCTCCCTCTCCGCCGACTACACCAGCGGTACCCGCAATAGCCAGGGCGGTGTCCATGTCCAATGTCACCGTGTCGGAATGGAAAAGTCGGATCAATGTGCCGGCGGCCGGCGGCAGGGTGCCCTCCAGCACGCTGCGGTACACATGCTCGGCGAGCTGGTCGCTGACCGCGCGGTGCACCAGCACCCGGCCGGCCATCTCGCGCACTCGTTCGTTGTCGGCCTGCCCGGTCTTGGTGGCCAGGGCGACGAAATCCACCGGTGTCGAGCGACCGCCCTCGCTGCCGCTGCCGCTGGCGAATTCCGAACCTTGTCCCACCGCGCGGCGCTCGTGGTAGAGCTGCCGGGACGCGACCGTCCAGCCTTGGTCCACCTCCCCGACAACCGCATCGTCGCCGACCTCGACGTTATCGAGGAACTCCTCACAGAACTCGGTTGAACCGTTGAGTTGGGTGATGCGCCGCAAGGTAATTCCCGGATGTGCGATCGGCACCAAGAACATAGTCAGGCCCTCGTGCTTGGGCACATCCCAGTTGGTACGAGCCAGGCACAATCCGTAGTCCGCCGCGAATGCACTGGTGCTCCACGTCTTCGCGCCGTTGATCACCCACCGGTCCCCGCGGCGCTCAGCGCGGGTCATCACGCCGGCCAGATCCGATCCGCCGCTGGGCTCGGACAGCAGCTGCACCAGCACTTCGTCGCCGCGCAAAGCCGCGGCGATATGGTGCTTTTTCTGTGCCTCGCTGCCGGTGTCAAGCAGCGTGGCACAACATATGGTGAACGTCGGCGTGTTGAGGATCAGCGGCATCTCGTAGTTGATGCTTTCCTCGTTGAAGGCTTTCTGATATTCGTAATCAAGCCCGAGCCCGCCGTATTCACGTGGAAAGCAGATCCCGGCGAATCCGCCTTCGTAGAGGCGCTTTTGCAGTTCGCGCGCCCGCTGCCAGGAGCGTTCATCGTCGCGGTTGGCCGCCGGCGGTGAGGCTGGGTCAATCCGCGGCATGCTGGCGGCCAGCCACGCTCGGGCGCGGGCGCGGAACTGGTCGACCGATTCGCCGGCGGGCGCCGACCCGTTGTCTGTCATCGCGACGATTCCTTCCACGCATACACCCGCAGGTTGTGTTCCTCCGGTGTGCCGAACATGGAGCGGTACAACACAACCCGCCGCAGATACAGGTGCAGGTCGTGTTCCCAGGTGACCCCGATGCCGCCGTGCATCTGCACACAGTCCTGCACAATCGCCGGAGCCTTTTCACCCACATAGGACTTGGCGATGCTGGCCAACAACGCCGCCTCGGGTGAGCGTTCGGCGACCGCCGCAACCGCGGCCCCTGTCGTCGCGCGAGAAGCTTCCAACCAGGTTTTCATGTCGGCGAAACGGTGTTTGAGCGCTTGGTAGGACGCCAGGGGACGCCCGAACGTGTGTCGGTCCAGCGCCCACTTAACCGTGAAGTCGAACACCGTCTGCAGAATTCCGGCCACCTCCGCGCACTGCAGCACCTGCGCGATCTGGCTCTGCCGCTCAATCAGTGCCGTGGTCTCGCCCGGTTTGCCGACAACCGCGGAGCGCTCCACTTCCACACCGTCGAAATGCACACGCGCGTACTGCTTGACGAGATCGACCGACGGCTGCGGTTCAATCCGAACGCCGGGCGCGGTCGTCGGAACCAGAAACTGGCGGATCTCGTCGTCGCTGCGTGCCACCACCAAGAGCATGTCGCTCTGCGCGCCGGCCTCCACGCGGTCTTTGACACCGTCGATGCGATAGCCCGAGTCGTGCGGCGTGGCGGTGACCGACGGCTCCAGCGGCGCCCACCTCCGGCCCGGCTCGTAAACCGCCCATGTCGCCACCGTCTCGCCGCACATCAGCGATTCGATCGTGGCGGCGTGCGCGTCATGCTCACCGCATTCGACCAATGCGCACAGCACGGTGCTGACCGGGTACAGCGGTCCGGGCGCCACGGTCTTGCCGATCTGTTCGGCGACCATGGCCAAATCGGCAATACCGCTGCCGGAGACGGTGCCGCCACCCAGCTCCTCCGGAACCAGCAGGCCCGTCCACCCCAACTGGGCTGCCCGCCGCCACCACGCGCGGTCGAAGGACACTCCCGCGGCGTGGAGTTCGCGCACGTATGTCAGCGGCGCTTCTTTCTGCAGAAACGCCTGAGTGGTCGACGCGAAGAGCGCCTTCTCGGGGGACTTGACCGTCGTCATGATTGTGGCCAGGCCTTCCTTCGGTCCTGCCGGTCAGTCCCGCTCGGGATCCGCGGCGCCTCCGATGGTAGCAATGAGCAATACAGTAAGAGCTACCGGAGTTCAGTCGATACGACGCTGACGGGCGGCCGGTCGATTACACTGCGAACGCGCGGCGAAGTACCTGAGCATGCAGGGCGCTGCTTTCCCGGGAGACCACCCAGTCCGGCACCGTCGAATCGAAGCCATGAAATGTCGCGGCGACCACGTGCAGTTCGGTATGCACGTAGGCGTGCAGGAGCCGGTTGGCGTAGTCGATGGCTTCGTCTCGACACGGGTCGATCTCGGCACCGCTGATGAACGCCGGCGGCAGCCCTTCCAGGTTGGCCCGATGCGCCGGGACGTGGTGGGCTTTGACCACACTGTGGCCGAGGTAATGGCCCCACGCCCGGCTGACCGCCGGCCCGTTGAGGCCGGGCGTGCGCTGGAATTCCCGCCGCGACGGCGTGGCATCGGAGTCGAGCATCGGCTGGTGCAGGATCTGCACCCGGATCGGCGGGCCCTCCTCGTCGAACGTGCGCTGGGCCAGGCTTGCGACCAGTGCGGCACCGGCATCGCGGCCCATCACCGCCACCCGACTGCCGTCGGCGTCGAGGCGAGCACAGTTGTCAATGGCGTAGCGGAACGCGGCCTGCACGTCGTCGAGTGCGCCTGGGCAGGGGTTTTCCGGTGCTAGCCGGTAATCGACCGACACGACGAGGCATCCGGCGGCTCGGGCCAACTCCACACAGTGCGCATGATCGGTGTCGAGATTTCCGGTCACGAACGCGCCGCCGTGGGCATACAGCACCAGCGGCGCCGCGGACTTGGTGAGACCGCGGTAGAGCCGAAGGTTCAGCCGCGCGCCGCTGGGCCCGGTGATGGACCGCGGCTCGATCGCGACACCGCCGGTGTCGACGGCCGCGGCGCGCTCGGCGGCCGCTCCGTTGGCTCTTTGCCGTTCGGCCGGCAGCGACTCGGTGCTGAACTCGACAATGTCGAGTTTGGCCGCGGCCTCGCGCAGCGCCGGATCGATTCTGCTAAGGCCTTGCGGCCGTGCGCGATTGGTCTCGGTCGTCATTGGCCCCCTCCAGGTAAACCTGCGATTCCATGTGGTGGAAGATCCGGTAGCGCTCCCCCCGTGTCACCAGCAGCCAGGTGATCCAGCTGGTCCCGGTGTGCGCGACGTCGGATTCATGACCGGTGAAACTCCATCGGCTCAGCAGAACCGCCCGGGCTAACCCATCGGCGAGCACATCGGTCGAGCGTAACTGCGACGACACCGACGCGTGCCTCAAGCGGCTACCGATGCGGGCCCAGTGCCGGTCAAGTTCTTCGCTGCCGATCAGCGGCATTGCGTACTCGTCGGCTAGGTAGATCGGCAGCGGGCTACGCCGCTCCCAAAGGCTTGCCAGACCCGCGATGTCAAGCGTCGACCATTTTTCGTCGTACTCGCTGACCAGAGCGGCCAGCACGTTCCAAGAGGGGTCAGGTGGCACCGACGGGCGGCCGTTCGCCGGGAAGGGCCTTGACGGTCGGCGGCAGCCCATACAACGCCATGGCGTTGCCGCGCATGATCCGGTCCCGCTGGCGGCGGGGGAACCGGTTCATCGCATACGTCGGCGCGTCGTAGCTCCAGTGCGGATAGTCCGTCGAGAACATCAGGTTGTCGCCCACATCCATCATCCCCACGTACTCGCGGAAGACTGCGACGTCGGCGTCTTCGAGCGGTTGAGTGGTGAACCGGACATGTTCACGGACATACTCAGATGGCCGACGGCGCACCAGCGGCAGGTCGGCGCGGCGTTGTTCCCAGATGCGGTCCATTCGCCACATCACCGGCATCGCCCAGGTGAAGCCACCCTCAATGAATACCACCCGCAAATCGGGATGCCGATCGAATGCCCCGTCGAACACCAGGCTCATCAAGTGCGACACGTAGAGCAGCGGCCATGAGGCGAAGAAGTCGTGCCAGTGCGCGGGGTTGCCCACGGGGTATATCGGGATGAGTTCGAACGGCGTCTGTCCCATCAGGCGCGTGGCCACAGGTAAACCGTGGCGCGACGCCGCCTCGTAGAGCGGATCGAAATGTGGGCTGCCGAAAGGGATTCCGCGAGTCTGCGGTGTCATCAGAACCTGCGCCATGTAGGGATGTCCCGCCCACCGTTCGACTTCGCGCGCCGCCAGCTCGGGTGTCTGCGCACTGACGCTAATCGAGCCCCGCCACCGGCCGTGCTTGTTGAATTTCTCCAGCCAGACATCGGCGAGCCAGTCGTTGTACGTCGACTTCAATACATGCTCGGCCTGCGGCAACTGCGCATCGCACATCGGTTCCAGCGACGCGATGCTGACCCCGGCGTCGACCAGCAGCTGCTTGGCCGCGTAGTCCGGGTCGGTGCCCGCGTATCCCCCACCAGGCGGGCTGGCGTCGACACGCAGCGACATCGTCTTGTACGAGTCTGGGGTGTCGTAGAAGTGCGGCACCGGGGTCACGGCGTTGCCGGTCGACCAGATTTTGTCCACCCACTCGGCCGGTGCATAGGACTTGAGCACGTCGGTCGAGACCGGCAGCGGGTGCACGTCGGTGTCGACGATGCTCACCGCGATCTCGTCTTGTGCTGTCGCCGACTCGACTGTTTGGACCGTGGTCATGGCACACTTCCTTTTACATCAAGCCCATACAGTTCACCGGCGTTGCGCCAGAGCACTTTTACGCGTTGCGAATCCTCAAGGCCTAGGGCCGCGACTTCCGGCGAGGACGTCGACCAGTGCGGGTAGTTCGATCCGTACATCAACATATCCGCCTTGCCGGAGAAATCCATCCACCTCGGCATCTGATTCGTGTCGATCGGCCCGTCGAATGCCGACGAGCAGAACCGAACATGACCAGGCAGGTAGTCGCTCGGATAGCGGTCGACCCAGGGCGTCTGATCTCGCATCGACAGCCAGAACGTGTCCAGCCGCCACATCAGCGGAGTGAGGATGTCATATCCACCGTCAGCGAAGACGAACCTCAACTCGGGATGCCGCCCGAAAACGCCTTCGACGATCAGCGTGGCGAGGTGGACGAAGTAGTTCAGCGGCATGAACGCCGCGTATCCGGGATAGGTGTGCGCGTGTCCGGCGAAGGTGGGCGGGTAGTCAACCCCGTTGCCGCCGTTGATGTGTACGGCCACTGGGAGCCCATGTCCTGCGGCGGCCTCCCAGATGGGCTCGAACATCGGTTTGCCGTAGGGCTCGCGCGACTGCATCGGGATTCCGACCTGGACCAGCTTGGGGTGACCGGCGAGTCGCTCGATTTCGGCGACCGCACCCTTGGGGTCTTCCGGGTTCACCCGGATGGTGCCACGGAATCGGTTGGCGGTGTCGGGCTCCAGCCATCGGTCGAGCAGCCAGTCGTTGACCGCGGCGCAGATCCTGCTGTTGAGCAGATAGTCGGCGATGTTTCCACGGGTCAAGGGGTTCAAGATGGCGTAGTCCACGCCGAAGTCGTCGAACAAATGCCGGCTGACGGTTTCCGGATCGGAACCGGGGTAATGCTCTCCGTAGAGGTCTTGCCGATAGTCGCCGCCGGGAGCCTGATACCACTGCTGCTCGACGTCGGGGATTGCCCGCAGCCGGTGGGCAGCCGGGAGATAACGCCGAATCTCGGCGTTATCGCGGAAATGCGGTTGGACGTTAGCGTCAATGATCATGCCGTCAGGTACACCTCCCCGTCGGCGATGTCGACCTGGTAGGTGCGCACGCGCCGGCGCAGATCAGCGATGTTCTGACCGGTGGTGAGATCGAACTCCCAATTGTGCCAAGGGCATCGGACGATGTGTCCGTCACGGGTCCGACGTACTCCGTCGGGCGCGCCTGGGTCGGCTTCGTTGGTCCCGCCGACATAACCCAAGCACAGCGGCGCGCCCTCATGGGAGCAATAGTTGACGATCGCGTGCAGGGTACCGCCGACGTTGTAGACGCCTACGCCGAACTTGCCGACGTCGACCAACGTCATGGTGCCGGGCGGCAGCTCGTCTAGGGAACATACGAATCGCCGTTTCAGCACGCCCTCCTTGACAATCCCCAGGTCGATACCGTTCCGGTTACCGTAAACACTACAACCCATTGGGCTTAGTTGCTATTTATATTATGATAGCGAGGTTCAACTCTGACGATTCGCTGACCAGGGCGCGGCGGTTCCGCGCGAACCGCCGTTACCGGTTGCTCAGGAGGCATGCTGATGACGATCAGCGCCGACGCACACGGCCAATCCGTGGCGCTCGACACGACGGGTGAGACCAGCCCCTACCCATTCTTCGAATACATGAGGCGCACGGAGCCGGTGTGGCATGGGACTCTGATGGACCATTCCAAGGTGCCGCCCGAACTGGTGCCCGACGACGAGTGGGTCTTGTTCGATTACGACAGCGTCTTCCAAGCATTCCGCGACGACCGGATCTTCAGTTCGTATGCCTACGATCAGACAATCGGACTGGTGATGGGCCACACCATCTTGGCGATGGGCGGCAAAGAGCATCACGACCACCGCAACCTGGTGGCCAAGGCGTTTCGGGCTACGGCGCTCGAGCGCTGGGAACCCTCCGTCATTGGGCCGGTCTGTGATCAGCTGGTCGACGAGTTCAAGAACCAGGGCACCGCCGACCTAGTAAAGGCGTTGACGTTCGAGTTTCCGACCCGCATCATCTCCACCCTGCTCGGGCTTCCCCGAGAGGATCTTGCTTTGTTCCGGCGCCTGTCTTTTGACCTGATCTCCATTCAGGTGGACATCGAGGCGGGACTGAGAGCGTCCATCGAGCTACACGACTATTTCCTCAACCAGGTGGAGCAAAGACGCCGCAAGCGCACCGACGACATCATCGGTGATCTGGTCAGCGCCGAAATTGAAGGTGAGAAGCTCACCGACGAGGCAATCATCGCGTTTTTGCGGCTGCTGTTGCCCGCCGGGCTGGAAACCACCTACCGGTCGTCAGGCAATCTGCTTTACCTGCTGCTGACCCATCCCGAGCAGTTGGCGATGGTCTACCAAGACCGGTCATTGATCGCCGCCGCGATCGAAGAGGGCCTGCGCTACGAAACACCGCTGACCACGGTCGTGCGCACCGCCACCCAGGATGTCGAAATGCGCGACAAGACAATCCCTTCCGGCGCACAAGTCGACTTGTGCATGGGATCTGCCAACCGCGACGAAACCCGCTGGAACGTACCAAACATGTTCGACATCCGGCGCCCGCGCCAGGCCCATATCGCCTTCGCCGGCGGAATCCACATGTGCCTCGGTATGCACCTTGCCCGGCTGGAAACCCGGGTGATGCTGAACAGCTTGCTCGATCGCGTCGCGAACCTGGCGTTGGTTCCCGACGAGGACACCAGGATCGTCGGGCTTACCTTCCGGTCGCCCAACAAACTTCCGGTCACCTTCACGCCGGCAGTATGAAAAGCCGGGGCGCGATCCTGCACGATGTCGGCGGGCCGTGGTCAGTCGAAGAATTCGAGCTCGACCCACCACGGGCAGGAGAAGTGATGGTCGAGATGGCCGCCGCCGGATTGTGCCATTCCGACGACCACATCCTCAAAGGCGACTTGTCGGCACCCAACGAGGTCCTTCGGTCGCTGGGCCTGCCGACCATGTTCCCGACGATCGGTGGCCACGAGGGATCAGGAGTCGTCCGTGAAGTCGGCGACGGTGTAGCCGATTTCGCGCCGGGCGATCACGTGGTGATGTCGTTCGTGGCGGTGTGCGGGCAATGCCGCTGGTGCGCGAGCGGCATGGAGTACATCTGCGATGCTGGGATCGGCACCCTGACCCCGGGGATGCCCACCGACGGCACTTTCCGCCATCACACCGCCGACGGCAAACCGCTGGGTCACCTTTCGAAGATCGGTGCATTCGCCGAATTCACTGTCGTGGCATCGAATTCGCTGGTGAAGATCGAACCCGATCTCCCGCTGCTGCCCAGCGCGCTACTGTCGTGCGCTATCCCCACCGGATACGGCTCGGCCGTTAACCGCGGCGGTGTGCGCGGCGGCGATACCGTCGTCGTGATCGGCGCCGGCGGCATCGGCACCGGCGCAATCCAGGGCGCGCGGATCAACGGCGCCGCGCAAATTGTGGCGGTCGACCCGGTGGAGTTCAAGCAGAAGTCTGCCCTGCAATTCGGCGCCACCCACAGCACCGCAACGGTCAGCGAGGCGTTCGACTTGGTGGCTGGGTTGACCTACGGGGTGATGGCCGACGTTGTCGTGGTGTCACCGTCCTTGATCAGCGCTGACGACGTCCGGGACGCTCTGAGCCTCACCCGCAAGGGCGGCACGTGCGTGCTCACCGGGATGACGTCACAAACCACCCGGTCAATCAAAATTGACCTGCAAGACTTCATCCTGATGAACAAAACCATGGCCGGTACGGTGTTCGGTTCGTGCAACCCCAAAGCCGACATCTCCCGGCTGGCCAAGCTCTACCAGACCGGCCAGCTGCTGCTCGACGAGATGATCACCCGGCGATATCGCCTCGACGACATCAACAACGCCTACGCCGACCTGCTCAACGGTGAAATCATCAGGGGAGTCATTGATTTCGGGAGCGGTTAAGCTGGCGGACGGTTGTCCTTCTTCGGTGTCAGCCGCTGCAGTTGGCCATAGGCGTCGATCGGGCTGTGCAGCGCCAGGCCGCCGTCGGCGTGCACGACCTGTCCTGTCACCCAAGGTAATTCGATGACTCCGACGATAGCGCCTGCCACGTCACCGGCTTCGCCCAGCCGGCCCAGCGCGGTTCGCTCCTCCAACGCCTCCACCCAGCCGGGCAGTCGTTCCGCTTCCGCCAGCATCGGTGTTCGGGTGACGCCGGGTCCCACCGCGTTGACCCGGATGCCATAGCGGCCCCACTCCACCGCGGCCACCTTGACCAGCATGTCTATCCCCGCCTTGGACACGCAGTAAGCACCCATGTCGCGGTCGGCCACCGTGCCGCTGATGCTGGAGACCGCGACGATCGATCCGCCGGTCCCGGCGTCGACCATGGCCTGCGCGACGGCGCGCATCGTCAGCCAGGTGCCGGTGAGGTTCACTGCCAGCACCCGCTCCCACTCCTCATGCCGCTGGGTCAACAGCATCCCGGAAGCACCGATTCCGGCGCACGCCACCAGCCGCGTGGGCACCGCATGCTCGCGCAAGGTCACCGCCATCGCCGCGGAGACCGATTCGGGATTGCTGATGTCGCATTCGATATCGCCGCCAACCTGGTCCCACACCACGACGTCATGGCCCGCGTCCCGCAGCAGCGCGGCGACCTCGCGCCCGATTCCGGAGCCACCGCCCGTCACCACGGCAGTCATACTTCACCGAAACGAGTAACGAACCGGCAAATGCTTAAGCCCGCCGACGAACGTCGTGGCGACATACTGCGGGTCGCCGGCCAGCTCAATGGATTCCAGCCGCGGTAGCAGCTCGGTGAAGAAGCTGTTGACTTCCATACGGGCCAGCGCCGCGCCCAGGCAGAAGTGCACCCCGTAACCGAACGCCAAGTGCTTGTTGGGATCACGGCCCACATCGAAGCGCAACGGGTCGTCGAACACGTCCTCGTCGCGGTTGGCCGACACGTAGGAGAGCAACACCGACTCCCCTGCGGCGATCGGCGCACTGCGCACGGTGGTGTCTTCGGCGGCGGTGCGCATGAATTCCTTCACCGGGGTCACCCAGCGGATCATCTCCTCTGTGGCCAGCGGCATGAGCGACAGGTCCTCGCGCAACCTGGTGAGCTGCTCGGGGTTTTCGATGAGAGCATGCAAGCCGCCGGAAATCGTCGCGCTGGTCGTGTCGTGACCCGCGGTGGCGACGATGAGGTAGTACGACACGGTGTCGATGTCCGACAGCGGCTCCCCGTCGATGCGGGCGTTGGCGATCGCCGACGCGAGATCCTCGGTCGGATGTTCGCGCCGAGAAGCGGTGACGCCGTTGAAGTATTGGAACATGTCGAGCAGCGCGGGCAGCTGGTCTTCGTTGGTGCTGCCTCGCTTGAACTCGGCGTCGTCGCTGCCGAACAGTTCCTGGGTGAGCTTGAGCATCCGCGGGAAGTCTCCCTCGGGGATACCCAGCAGCGACATGATCACGTAGAGCGGGTAGTTGACCGCGACCTCTTGCACGAAGTCGCATTCCGGTCCCACCTCGATCATCTTGTCGACGTAGATCCTGGCCAATTCGTCGACGCGGACCTTCAGCGCTCGCATGGCCTTGGGGCGGAACCAGTCTGCGCCGATCGCGCGCACCACCCGGTGCTGTGGGTCGTCCATGTGGATCAACGTTCTCACGCCCGCGGCGGCTTGCAGCTCATCACCTTCTACAGTGGTCAGGACCGGCCGCGGCCAGTTGGTGAACAGCATGTTGTCGCGCTCAATATCCATGATGTCAGCGTGTTTGGTGATCGCCCAGAATGGCCGATAATTCGGCACGTCCACCCATGAAACCGGGGCATTTGCACGCAGATGAGCCAGCGCTGCGTGCAATTTCGGCTCGTCGGTATACGCCATCGGGTCGGCTAGCAGCTTGGCGGCCTCGTCCATTGTCCGTGTGCTCATGGGTTGTTCCCCACTGACTTCCGTTGCGCCCGCAGCTCTTCCAGCACGCCGCGAACAGCGGTCTCCGACAGCTGAGGCGGTAAGCTCGGCACGACCCGGTCGATCACGCCGTCGCAGCGATCTCTGATCTTGTCGGCGAGCTCGTCAAGCTCGGCCACCACGGCGAACGCGTTCAGCATGTCGTCGCCGATGAGCGAGCCCATGGTGTCCCATTCACCGCGCCGCGACAGTTCGTGAAGCTCGGTTTGCAGGTCACCCCACCCGTGCAGCTCGAGAACCTTGCAGTAGGCGGGCGTCGATCCGTAGAAGGCGATCTGTTTGCGCGTGGCGTGGGTGTAGAACTCGCCGTCGAATCGCAACGGCGTGCCATCGCGCCACGTTGACCAGATCGCCCGCAACGCCAGTATGAACTCGCGCATGCGGCGCACCGGATGACTCCACGGCATGCTGAACCGCTTCTCGATGTGCGCCTGAATCTGCGAGCCGAGGCCGAGAATGAACCGGCCCCGCGAGTATGCCTGTAGGTCCCAGCCGACGTTGGCCACAGTCATCGGGTTGCGGGCGAAGGCCACCGCGATGCTTGTCCCGAGCTCGAGTGTCGAGGAGTGCTCCGCTGCCAGCACCAGTGGCAGGAACGGATCGTGGCTGACTTCGGCTGTCCAGCAACCGTCGTAACCCTGCCGCTCCAATGCAGCCACCGCCTGTGGCACGCGAGCGAGCTGAGTGGAAACGCCTCCATCGACCTTGAGCCTCGGCGTAGCCGGGGTGTTCATTCGCGTGCGTTTCCCGGTCGCGCGCGACACCCACGGCTCATGGCAGGTAAGCTACAGTAAGCCGTTCGGTAGGGTCAACGTTTCTGGCCCGTTGCGATGCGCGAGTTGCCGAGTTAGGACGGGAGCATGACGAAGTCCCCCCACTGGCAGGAGACGCTCGACGACCTCGCCCGTCGGCGCGAACATGCCCGTGGCATGGGCGGGCCCGAGCGGCTCGCCAAGCACCGCGACAA
>NZ_CAXUCH010000065.1:19171-20233 GCF_964249325.1 uncultured Mycobacterium sp.
CGCGACAAAGGCAAGCTCGACGCCCGCGCACGCGTCGAACGGCTGCTGGACCCGGGCACCTTCCGTGAACTGGGCACGCTGGTCGGCGGCGAGGTCGCCTCCGACGCGATCGTCGTCGGCTCGGGATGCATCAACGGATCACCGGTAATGGTGGGCGCCGAAGACTTCACCACCATGGCCGGCACCATCGCCCCCGGCAGCAATTCCAAGCGCTACCGCATCGCCGAGCTCGCACTGCGCGACAAGATCCCGCTGGTGATGCTGCTGGAGGGCGCGGGCTTCCGTCCCACCGGTGCGCACTACGGGCGCACGCCCACCGACCTGCTGGCCCAAGCCCGGTGCTCGGGGCGGGTGCCGACCGTCGCCGCGGTGCTCGGGCCGTCGGCCGGTCACGGGGCGCTGGTCGCCCCGGTGTGCGACTTCCGGATCATGAGCCGCCAGGGCGCGATCTTCACCGCCGGTCCGCCGGTCGTCAAAGAGTCGACGGGCGAAGACATTTCGAAGGAAGACCTCGGCGGACCGGATGTTGCCTTGCCCAGCGGGGTGATTCACAACGTCGCCGACGACGACGGGGCGGTGCTCGACGCGATCCGCCGCTACCTATCGTACTTTCCCCCCAGCGCGTGGTCGTATCCGCCGTCGCTGCCGGCCAACGACGCGGCTGCCCCGCGGCCGACGCCGGAACTGCTCGAGATCGTCTCGCGCGATAACCGCCGCGTCTACGACATGCGCGCTGTCTTGGACGTCGTTTTCGACCGCCCGGACTGGTTCGAGGTTCAGCCGAAGTTCGGCCCGGCGATCATCTGCGCGTTGGCGCATCTCGGCGGTCACCCCGTGGCGGTGGTGGCCAACCAGCCCAAAGTGCTGGCTGGTTCCATCGACGCCGCAGCCGCCGACAAGGCGGCGCATTTCATCACGGTGGCCGACTCGTTCCACTTGCCCATCGTCTTCCTGGCCGACAATCCCGGCATGCTGCCCGGTAGCCGCTCGGAGCGCGACGGCGTGCTGCGCAGCGGCGGGCGGATGTTCGTCGCGCAGACCGCGGCGACGCCGCTCAAACTG
>NZ_CAXUCH010000066.1:0-490 GCF_964249325.1 uncultured Mycobacterium sp.
CCGATCACACCCGGCTCATCTTTGTCTGCAATCCGAACAATCCGACGTCGACCGTCGTCGATCCCGATGCGTTGGTTCGCTTCATCGAGGCGGTACCCTCCCATGTCCTGATCGCCATCGACGAGGCCTATGTCGAGTACGTCCGCGACGGCATGCTGCCAGACACTCTCGGGCTAGTCCGTGCGCACAGCAATGTCGTTGCGTTGCGGACTTTTTCGAAGGCTTACGGGCTCGCCGGCTTGCGGGTGGGGTACGCGGTGGGCCACCCCGATGTGATCGCCGCCCTGGACAAGGTGTACGTACCGTTCACCGTGACGAACGTCTCACAGGCCGCGGCGATTGCTTCGCTGGAAGCCGCCGACGAGCTGCTGGCCCGCACCGACGCCGTGGTCGCCGAGCGTGCCCGGGTCAGTGCCGGCTTGCGCGATGCCGGGTTCACGCTGCCGCCCTCGCAAGCCAACTTCGTCTGGTTACCGCTCGGTGCGCGCAC
>NZ_CAXUCH010000066.1:500-17524 GCF_964249325.1 uncultured Mycobacterium sp.
TCCGACTTCGTCGAGCAGGCGTCCGATGCGCGCATCGTGGTCCGCCCGTACGGCAGCGACGGTGTTCGGGTCACGATCGGCGCACCGGAGGAAAACGACGCGCTGCTGCGCTTCGCGCAGAGCTGGATAGACAGGAGGAGCGCATGAGCGCTGAGCTGGCACGCAAGAAGTTCACCGACTTCAAGGAGCGCCGCGGCCGCGTTTCCGACACCGAGCTCGACGAATACTGGGCCAGCCTGCAGCCGGCCACCATCACCGACCTGATCGGCGAATGGAAGGGCGGCGAGTTCGACACCGGACACCGCATGAACGGGCGGCTGGAGAAGGCCCGCTGGTTCGGCAAGACCTTCACATCACCCACCGACGTGCAGCCACTGGTGTGCCTGGATGCCGAGGGCAAGAAGTTTTCCAACGTCGAGATGGGCAAGGGTGAAGCCAGCCTGTGGATGGAGGAATTCCGCGGCGAGGTCACCGCCACGATGGTGTACGACGGCCAACCGGTCCACGACCACTTCAAGAAGATCGACGACGACGCCGTGATGGGCATCATGAACGGCAAAGGTGTGCTGGATAACGGCCGCTATTACTACTTCTACCTGGAGCGGGTCTGAGGTCGCCTCGAACGTGACGCTGCAGTCACGTTCGGCCACCAGCGTGACACTGCAGTCACGCTCGAGCGGGCGGAGGCGCTAGACGGCGGGCCGGCGGCCAGTGAACGCGATCAGCCGGTCCAGCGGGCCGGCATCAGCGGGCACGTCGACTGGCTGGTCGAAGCCGACCTTTGACCGGCCCTGCGGCGTGATGATCTTTTGCGCCAGCTCGAGCACGTATTCGGCCAGCGAATCCGCGACATTCACGTCGTATCCGGTGGCCTTGGCGTAGTCCCAGGCGTGCACCAGCAGCTCGATCGCCAGCACGCCGGCGAAAACCTTTGCCGGGGTTTCGTTGGCGCCCAGTTTCACGGTGCCCTGCAGGCCGTGGCAATGCCACGCATCCAGGGCCGGCCGGGCCGCGGCGACGACCTGGCGCTCCACCGAGTCGTCGGCTTGGCGTGGTGGAAACTGCGCGCCCACCACTCCCCCAATAGTGGTGATGGAGTTCAGCAAGTGATCGGTCAGCTGCGCTACGTCGAACTCTGAACACGGCGTCGAGCGGGACAGGTCATCGCTGGATATCCGATGCAAGACCCGTTGCAGCACGCCCAGCGCCTCTTCAGCGCTGTCGAGTTCGTCCGTCGGCGGTGAGTCAGGTCCGGGTCGCAGGTCAGCAGGCATGCCTGTAACGCTACGGTCTGCATATGGGCGACTCGTACGAATCCGTCACCATCGAAACCAAAGACCAGGTCGCGCGGGTGACGCTGATCGGGCCGGGCAAGGGCAACGCGATGGGACCCGCGTTCTGGACGGAGCTGCCGGAGGTGTTCGCCGCGCTGGACGCCGACCGCGACGTGCGGGCCATCGTCATCACCGGCTCCGGCCGCAATTTCAGTTACGGCCTGGACGTGCCCGCGATGGGTGGCTCGTTTACCCCGCTGCTGGCCGACGGCGCGCTGGCCCGCCCTCGTGCCGACTTTCACGCCGAGATACAGCGCATGCAGAACGCGATCAACGCGGTCGCCGACTGCCGCACCCCCACCATCGCCTCGGTGCACGGCTGGTGCATCGGCGGCGGCGTCGACCTGATCTCCGCGGTGGATATCCGCTACGCCAGCGCCGACGCCAAATTCTCGGTGCGCGAGGTGAAGCTGGCCATCGTCGCCGACGTGGGCAGCCTCGCCCGGCTGCCGCTGATCTTGAACGACGGGCACCTGCGGGAATTGGCGCTGACCGGTAAAGACATCGACGCGGCCCGCGCCGAGATAATCGGTCTGGTCAACGACGTTTACGCCGACGCCGACGCCTGCCTGGACGCCGCACATGCCACCGCCGCCGAGATCGCCGCCAACCCGCCGCTGACCGTTCGAGGTGTCAAGGATGTCCTTGACCAGCAACGGTTTTCGCGGGTGTCGGAGAGCCTGCGCTATGTCGCGGCGTGGAACGCGGCGTTCCTACCGTCCAAGGACCTGACCGAGGGCATCGCGGCGACGTTTGAAAAGCGTCCGCCGCAGTTCACCGGCGAATAGCGCGATTCGGCGCAGTGCCGGCCGGGAATACTGCGGCTATGTCTACCTATCGAGTGATCAACCCGGACGGCGAGGTCGTCGCCACCAAGGACATCGCCAGCGCCGAGGACGCGCATGCATGGCTTGTCGACACCGTTGGCGACAAGACCGAGCTGGGCTGGCGGATGGAAGTCAACATCGACGGTGACTGGCGGTTCTTCGACCAGACCGACGGCGACCGGCCGTAGCGCCGGGTGCAGCCGCCGGCACCAGCCGCACACGTACCCTGTCGGACGTGACCGAAGCAGGCCCGCTGGAAGGCAGGATCCGCGTCCCGGCCAACCTCGACGCCGTCACGGCCGTCGGCGAAGAAGACCACTCCGAGATCGACGCCGCCGCTGTCGAACGGATATGGCAAGCGGTGCGTCACTGGTATCAAGCGGGCATGCACCCGGCGATCCAGGTGTGCCTGCGACACAACGGCACGGTTGTGCTCAACCGCGCCATCGGGCACGGCTGGGGCAATGCGCCGACCGATCCGCCCGACGCGGAGAAGGTCCCGGTTACGACCGAAACACCGTTCTGCGCTTATTCGGCGGCCAAGGCGATCACCAGCACCGTCGTCCACATGCTGGTCGAACGGGGATACCTTTCGCTCGACGACCGGGTCTGTCAATACCTGCCCAGCTACACCAGTCACGGCAAAGACCGCACCACGATCCGGCACGTGATGACCCACAGCGCTGGTGTCCCGTTCGCCCCCAAGCGGCGACCCGACGTCACCCGTGTCGACGACAGCGAATACGCGCGCGAACAACTGGGCGAACTGCGCCCGCTGTATCGGCCGGGCTTGGTGCACCTGTACCACGGCCTGACGTGGGGCCCGTTGATGCGGGAAATCGTCTCCGCCGCCGTCGGAAAGAACATCCGCGAGATCCTGGCCACCGAGATCCTCGACCCGCTCGGCTTCCGCTGGACGAACTACGGCGTTGCGCCGCAAGATGTTTCACTGGTCGCGCCGAGCCATGCCACCGGTAAGCCGCTGCCGGCACCGATCGCCGCGGCATTCCGCAAGGCGATCGGCGGAACCGTGCACCAGATCATCCCGTACACGAACAGGCCGGAATTCCTCACCTGTGTGCTGCCGTCGTCCAACACGGTATCGACCGCCGACGAACTGTCCCGGTTCGCTGAAATGCTGCGCCGCGGTGGGGAACTCGACGGTGTGCGGATCATGTGGTCAGAGACACTTCAGGCTGCGGTGAAGGAATGCCGCCGGTTGCGCCCCGACATCGCAACCGGAGGGAAGCCACTGCGGTGGGGCACCGGCTACATGCTGGGCTCGAAGCGGTTCGGCCCATTCGGGCGCGACGCCCCGTCCGCGTTCGGTCATACCGGGCTGGTGAACATCGCGGTGTGGGCGGACCCGGAGCGCCAGCTTGCGGCCGGTCTGATCAGCAGCGGTAAGCCGGGCAGAGACCCTGAGGCCAAACGCTACATCGCTGTTCTGGACCGCATTGCAGCCGAAATCCCCCGCGCCACCGGGTAAGGGTTTGTGCGGTTGGGTTGCGGGCAACCTAGATCATCATGGATTCCAGATGCTTCCGTGAGTTCGTGGACGCAGGTGGACCCTTCGCATCGGTCTACTTCGAGGACTCGCACCACACCCAGGACGCTGCCACCCAGCTCGAGCTGAAATGGCGCGGAGCGCGCGAGGAACTGGTTGAGCAGGGCGTCGACGAGTCGGTGATCGGAGACATGGAGCACGCGGTCATGGAGTTGCGTCCGCCGATCGTGCGGGTCTCCGAGCTGCCCTACATCGTCCCGGTGGTCGAGCACGGCTTCGAGTACCCCAACCACATTCTGGTGGCAGTCGACCACACGGGCGCCGATCTCACCATCCACGTCGACGGTCGGCGTCGCTCCGAAACCGTGGACGGCGCAGGTTATCCCGTGCACAAGGCCGCCGGAGCCGAAACCGCGGGATACCGGGATCCGCAGCTGCGCACCGACGAAGCCGCGCGCAAGAACGTGCGCGCCGTCTCCGACCGCGTCGCGGAATTAGTCGACAGCACCGGGGCCGAACTGGTTTTCGTGGTCGGCGAGGTGCGGTCCCGTTCTGACCTGCTGGCGGCGCTGCCAGATCGGCTCGCCGACCGGGCGGCGCCGCTAGAGGTCGGGGCACGCCACAGCGGACACGACTTCGACGAAGTGCAGCACGCCATCGAGGCCGAGCTCCTCAAGCGCCGCCTTGCGGTGATCGACGATGGCGCACAACGATTGTCGGCCGAGATCGGTCGTTCCTCAGGCCTGGCCGCCGAAGGCCTCGGCCCAGTCTGTTCGGCCCTGAGTCAAGGTGCCGTGGACACCTTGATCATCGGCGACATCGGCGACGCCAACGTGGTCGCCGACGAAAAGCTCACCACAGTCGCCCCGGACGCTGAGGTGCTCTCCGAGCAGGGTGAGGCGCCGGCCAAGACGCTACGGGCCGACGAGGCGCTGCCGATGTTCGCGGTGCGGATTGGGGCGTCGCTGATTCGCACCGACGAGCGCATCGCACCCGCTGACGGTATCGGCGCAGTACTGCGCTATGCGCCGACGCTGCACTGAACCGCTGACGCGGCGCGAAACAGAGGGGAGGGTCGTGAATCCGGGCCCAACCACAGCCGTTGCTTCTGTCTCGCGACGCAGCGGTGGCGAAGGGAGCCGAAAAAGCGGTGGCGGAGGGATTTGAACCCCCGGACGGTGTTAGCCGTCTCTCGCTTTCAAGGCGAGTGCATTAGGCCGCTCTGCCACGCCACCGCCGACAAGCGTAACGGTGCGTTAGGCCCGCCCGATCCGCGCCGACTGGCTGGGGAGCTTCAGCGCCGCGCTGATCCGTCGGCAGTTTTCACCCATCGCGGCAATCTGGGCCCGTGACAACTGGCCGATGAAATAACTCCGCACCCCGTGTGCGTAGGTGGCCATGGCCTGCTGCGCCACCGTGCGCCCGTCTTCGGTGATGGTGGCCACCACGCCGCGCCGGTCATGGGGGCAATGGCCGCGACGCACCAGCCCTTGTGCTTCCAGACGACGGACTTGTCGGGTCAGACGGCTGGGGAGCGCCGGCAACGCTTCCGCCAGATCACCCATCCGGGCCGAGCCGCCGTCGGCGTTGTCGAGGATGTCGAGCACCCGCACGTCGGAGAGCGAGAGCTGATGTGCCTCGGTCAATCGGCGGTTCAGCATCGCGTACACCCGCACCGCGCAATCCAGGAAGTGTTGCCACGATTTCTGCTCAGCGATATCTAGCCCCGGCATATCACCGGGGGTTCGGCCGCCGATCAGACTTCGGCTTGCCATCTCGTAATGCTATGCGACGCATCGTCGCTGGAACAGCCCAAATGCCCTGGTAGTAGCCTGTCGACCATGTATGCGATCGTCGCCGACTCCGCCGGTCAGCTCGTGTGGCAGGAGATCCCTGACCTGCAACCGGGCCCCGATGAGGTGCTGATCAAGGTCACCGCCGCTGGCGTCAACCGCGCCGACGTGCTGCAGGCGGCCGGTCATTACCCGCCCCCGCCGGGGGCCAGCGAGATCCTCGGCATGGAAGTGGCCGGCGTCGTCGCCGCGGTGGGCGAGCATGCCGGCGACTGGGCCGCCGGGCAAGAAGTCTGCGCTTTGCTGGCTGGCGGCGGCTACGCCGAATACGTCGCTGTTCCCGCTGGTCAGGTGATGCCGATTCCCGACGGCGTGGAACTGCGCGACGCCGCCGGCCTGCCCGAGGTGGCGTGCACGGTGTGGTCGAACCTGGTGTTGACCGCTGATTTGAGGGCCGGCCAGCTACTGCTGATCCACGGCGGCGCCAGCGGCGTGGGTACGCACGCCATCCAGGTCGCCCGGGCGCTGGGAGCCCGGGTGGCGATCACCGCGGGCTCCCCGGCCAAGCTGCAGCTGTGCCGCGAGCTGGGCGCGGAGATCACGATCGCCTACCGCGACGAGGACTTTGTGACGCGGCTGCGGGACGCCGCCGACGGCACCGGCGCCGACGTGATCCTCGACATCATGGGTGCCGCCTACCTGGAGCGCAATCTCGACGCGCTGGCCAGCGACGGCCAGCTCATCGTCATCGGCTTGCAGGGCGGGGTGAAGGGCGAACTCAACCTCGGCAAGCTCATCAGCAAACGGGCACGGGTCATCGGGACCGCGTTGCGCGGCCGACCGGTAGCCGGGCCGAACGGCAAGAGCGTCATCGTCGAGGCGGTGGTCAAGTCGGTGTGGCCGATGATTGCTGACGGACGGGTCCGACCGATCATCGGCGCCGTGATGCCGATCCAGCAGGCCGCCGACGCCCATCAACTGCTGTCGTCGGGACGGGTAGCCGGCAAGATCGTGCTGACCATTTAGCGCGAACAGTAGCAAAAACCCCTGAGCCGCCGCGGTTTTGGGTGCTTTTGCGTCTGCTGGACCAGGAGATTAGCCCAGCGATGCCAGCGCGCGCACCAGCTGGTCGACTTCGGCGGTAGTGGAGTAATGCGCCAACCCGACGGTGACCGCGCCGCCGACGTCGTTGACTCCGATCACATCGAGCACCCGCGAGGTGGCATTGGAGATCGCCAGAACCCCGTTGTCCGCCAATCGCTGTACCACACGCTCGGCCGGTACCTCGTGGACAGCGAAACTCACCACTGGGATGCGGACCTCCGGTCGGCCGATCACCATCACCAAGGGCAGCGACCGCAGCGAGGCCATCAGGTAGTCGAAAATCCGGTTCATGTACGAGCCGGCGGAATCCATTGACACCGCGAGTCGTTCGCGTCGAGCTCCGCGGGCCGACTCGTCGAGTGAGGCAAGGTACTCGATGCTGGCGACCACACCGGCCAGCAGACCGAACTGATGCACGCCGACTTCTAGACGTGCCGGGCCGGTGGCGTGTGGGTTGGTCGACACCGAGCCGAATGAATTGATCAGCGCCGGATCACGAAACACCAAGGCGCCGATCGGCGGACCACCCCACGCGACAGCGTTCACCGCTACCACGTCGACGTCGGCTTCCTCGATATCGAGCAGCCGGTACGGCGCTGCCGCGGAATGGTCGACGACCACCAAGCCGCCGACGTCATGGATCAGTTTGGTCAGGGTCCGCAGTTCGGTCACCGTGCCCAGGGTGCCTGATGCGGACGTGACCGCGACCAAACGAGTCGATTTGCCGATCAGGCTTTCCCACTGCCAGTTTGGCAACTCGCCGGTTTCGATGTCGACCTCGGCCCACTTGATCTTCGCGCCGAATCGGTTTGCTGCGCGCAGCCACGGAGCGATGTTGGCTTCGTCGTCGAGACGCGTGACGACGATCTCGTAGCCCAGACCGGCCCGTGACGACGAGGCGTCGGCCAACGACGACAGCAACACCGCACGATCGGCACCCAAGACCACTCCCCGAGGGTCGGCGTTGAGCAGATCGGCCACCGCCTGCCGCGCCGCCTCCAGCACCGCCGCACTGCGCCGCGCTGACGGGTGCGCACCGGCGGTACTGGCAACCGACCGGCGAAAAGCGGTCGACACGGTGGTCGCGACGGACTCGGGAATCAGCATTCCGGCCGGGGCGTCGAAGTGCACCCAGCCGTCCCCCAGCGACGGATGTAGTCCGCGCACTCGGGCGACGTCGAATGCCATGGCAGCCACCTTAGAATTCCGCTGGTCCGCAAACCGCGACGCTAGCGGGGCACCCAGATACGTCCCCGCCGTCCCGAGCCGGGTCGCCCGGCCAGCCATACTAGTCCAGTGGGGCTGACAATCGGAATCCTTGTCGCTTTGTTGTTGCTGATAGCCCCCGGAGCAATCGTCGCGCGCAGCGCTCAGCTAACGTGGCCGATCGCGGTGGCGGTCGGGCCGGCGCTGACCTACGGGGTTGTCGCGCTGGCCATCATTCCGTTCGGCGCGGTCGGAATCCCTTGGAACGCATGGACAGCGCTGGCCGCCCTGCTCGTCGTCACGGTCGTGGTGGCCGTTTTGCGCGTGCTGTTGAATCGCTATCGCGATGTCGACGGCGAATCTCGTGCGGTCACCGGCTGGCCGGCGATCACGGTCGCCGGCGGGGTGTTGCTGGGAGCGGTGCTGATCGGCTATGCGGCGGTTCGCGGCATACCGCATTGGCAATCGATCCCCAGCACGTGGGACGCGGTCTGGCACGCCAACACCGTGCGCTTCATCCTCGACACCGGCCAGGCGTCGTCGACGCACATGGGCGAGCTGCGCAACGTCGAAACCCACGCCCTGCTGTACTACCCGTCGGCTTATCACGCGCTGGTCGCGGTGCTGGCGCAGCTGACCGGCGCGGCAGCCACCACCGCCTACACCTTGGCTTCGCTCGCTGGCGCGATCTGGTTGTTTCCGGTCAGCGCGGCGCTGCTGACCTGGCGCGCGCTCCGCACGCATACGACTGAGTGGCGCGCGGCCGGCGCCGCGGCCACCGCTGCGGCGATCTCGGCGTCGTTCACCGCGGTGCCCTACGTCGAATTCGACACCGCCGCGATGCCCAACCTGGCCGCCTACGGGATCGTGGCGCCCACCTTTGTGTTGATCACTTCCACGCTGCGCCACCGCGACCGCATCCCGGTCGCGGTGCTGGCGCTGGTCGCCATCTTCTCGGTGCACATCACCGGTGGGGTCGTGGTGCTGATGTTGCTGGCGGCGTGGTGGCTGCTGGAGGCGCTATGGCGCCCGGTGCGCGGCCGGATGGTCGACGTGCTGACGCTGGCCGCGGTCGCGGTGCCGAGCGGGCTGGTGCTGCTGCCGCAGTTCATCAGTGTCAAGCAGCAGGAAGACGTCATCGCCGGGCACTCGTTTCTGACCTATCTGAGCGAGAAGAGGGGGCTGTTCGACGCGGTTTTTCAGCACTCGCGCCACCTCAACGACTTTCCGGTCCAGTACGCGCTGATCGCGGTGGCGGCCGCCGGCGGGTTCGTGCTGCTGGTCAAGAGGATCTGGTGGCCGCTGGTGGTGTGGTTGGTGCTGATCGTGGTGAATGTCGATGCGGGAACGCCTCTGGGCGGCCCGATTGGCAAACTCGCCGGAGCATTCGGCGAGTTTTTTTACAAAGACCCGCGCCGGATCGCGGCGGCGACGACGCTGCTGCTGATGCCGATGGCCGGTGTTGCGCTGTTCACCTTGGTCATGGCGGTGGTGGCGGTCGCCCGGTTCGCCGACCGGCGACTGACGCGACAGGTGGGGCCGCCGGTGTGGGCGGCCATCGCGGTGGTGCTGCTGGTCGCGGTGAATCTGGTCAGCGCCTGGCATTACTTTCCGCGGCACCGGTTTTTGTTCGGCGACAAGTACGACTCGGTGATGATCGACCAGCGCGACCTGGAGGCCATGACGTATCTGGCCAGGCTGCCCGGTGCCCGTGACACCCTGATCGGCAACGCCAACACCGATGGCACGGCCTGGATGTACGCGGTGGCCGGCCTGCACCCGCTGTGGACGCACTACGACTACCCGATGCAGCAGGGCCCCGGCTATCACCGCTTTATTTTCTGGGCCTATGCCGACAATGCCGACACCGATCCGCGGGTAGCCGAAGCCGTCCGGGTACTCAATATCCGCTATGTCCTGACCAGCACGCCGACCGTGAGAGGGTTCGTTATGCCCGACGGGCTAGTGTCACTAGACACGTCGAAGTCATGGGTGAAGATCTACGACAACGGTGAGGCCCGCATCTACGAGTGGCGCGGACAAGCTGCCGCGACAAGCTCCTAAAAACCGAGGATGGTGACCGCATTGAGTAACGGCAATGCCGACAACAACATCGAGATCATCCGGGACGGCGATCCTCGCATCACGGCGACCCACACAGACGACGACTCCGAGGACCGGTCGCTGACCGACCTGGTCGAGCAGCCGGCCAAGGTGATGCGGATCGGCACGATGATCAAGCAGCTGCTCGAAGAAGTGCGGGCCGCGCCGCTGGACGACGCGAGCCGCAACCGGCTACGCGAAATTCACGCCACCAGCATCCGCGAGCTCGAAGACGGCCTCGCACCGGAACTGGTCGAGGAGCTCGACCGGTTGACGCTGCCGTTCAGCGAGGACTCCGCCCCGTCGGACGCCGAGCTGCGCATCGCCCAGGCCCAGCTCGTCGGCTGGCTGGAAGGACTGTTCCACGGCATCCAGACCGCGCTGTTCGCCCAGCAGATGGCGGCGCGCGCCCAGCTCGAGCAGATGCGCCAAGGCGCCCTGCCGCCGGGAATCGGCAGGACAGGCGGCCAGGGACCGTCGGGCACCGGGCAATACCTGTAAGCAAGCAGCGGTGTCCGGACCTCACTCGCCTTCCATCGAGACGCACAACGCGTGGGTGGAGTTTCCCATCTTCGACGCCAAATCGCGGTCGCTGAAGAAGACGTTCCTGGGTGCAGCGGGCGGCACGATCGGGCGGAATGCTTCCAACGTGGTGGTCGTCGAGGCGTTGCGCGATATCACCATGTCGTTGAGCCTGGGCGACCGGGTTGGCCTGGTCGGTCACAACGGGGCGGGGAAATCGACGCTGCTGCGCCTGCTTTCCGGTATCTACGAGCCGACGCGGGGCTCGGCGACGGTGATCGGCCGGGTGGCGCCGGTGTTCGACCTGGGCATCGGGATGGATCCGGAGATCTCCGGCTACGAGAACATCATCATCCGCGGGCTGTTTTTGGGTCAGACCCGCAAGCAGATGATGGCCAAGGTGGACGAGATCGCGGAGTTCACCGAGCTAGGTGATTATCTGTCGATGCCGCTGCGCACGTATTCGACCGGGATGCGGGTGCGGCTGGCCATGGGTGTGGTGACCAGCATCGATCCAGAGATCCTGCTGCTCGACGAGGGTATCGGCGCGGTGGACGCCGACTTTTTGAAGAAAGCCCAGCCCCGGCTGCAGCGGTTGGTGGAGCGCTCCGGAATCCTGGTGTTCGCCAGCCATTCCAACGAGTTTCTGGCCCGGCTATGCAGGACCGCGATGTGGATCGAACACGGCACCATCAGGATGACCGGCGGCATCGAGGACGTTGTTCGCGCCTACGAGGGCGAAGACGCCGCCCGGCATGTGCGTGCAGTGTTGGACGAGCTCAACGCCGACGAGCAGCTTGCGTGAAAAGTGGCCGGGCATGAGTGAATTGGTGTCCGCTGTCGTAGTCACCCACCAGCGACCGGATGAACTGGCGAAGTCGCTTGATGTGCTGACCACGCAGACTCGGCTGCCCGACCAGCTGATCGTCGTCGACAATGCTGCTTCTGGGAGCCATGACGACCGCGTCCGGGAGCTGGTGGCAGGCCAGCTGATCCCGGCGACATATCTCGGGTCGCGCCGGAACCTCGGCGGCGCAGGCGGATTCGCGCTCGGCATGCTGTATGCCCTGGCGCAGGGCGCCGATTGGGTATGGCTGGCCGACGACGACGGGCACCCGAAAGACTCGCACGTGCTGGCCACCCTGCTGGCCTGCGCGGAAAAGCATCGGCTGGCTGAGGTGTCGCCGATGGTCTGCAACATCGACGACCCGGACCTGTTGGCGTTTCCGTTGCGCCGAGGCCTGGTGTGGCGCAGGCGGGTAAGCGAACTGCGCACCGGTAGTGCGCGAGATCTGTTGCCGGGCATCGCGTCGCTGTTCAACGGCGCGCTGTTTGCCGCGTCGACGCTGGAGATGATCGGCGTTCCCGATTTGCGGTTGTTCGTCCGCGGCGACGAGGTGGAGATGCACCGCCGGCTGGTGCGCTCCGGGCTGCCGTTCGGGACCTGTCTGGAGGCGGTGTACCTGCACCCGTGCGGATCAGCCGAATTCAAGCCGATTCTGGGCGGTCGGATGCACGCCCAATATCCGGATGACCCGGCCAAGCGCTACTTCACCTACCGTAACCGCGGTTTCCTGATGTCCCAGCCGGGATTGCGCCGACTGCTGCCGCAGGAATGGGTGAGGTTCGGCTGGTTCTTCATAGTGTCCCGCCGCGACCCGGCCGGCTTGCTGGAGTGGTTTCGGTTGCGGCGCTTAGGGCGTCGGGAGCAGTTCCGCCGACCGGGAGGGGTGTCATGACTTTCATTGATGCTGCGGCTCAATCGAAATCGCTGACGCGTGCCTGGCGTGACCTGATCGACGGCTGGCGTCGCCACGAGCTGTGGCTGCACCTGGGCTGGCAAGACATCAAGCAGCGGTATCGGCGCTCGGTGCTGGGCCCGTTCTGGATCACCATCGCCACCGGCACCACCGCCGTCGCGATGGGCGCCCTGTACTCCAAGCTGTTCCGGCTAGAGTTGGCGGTGCATCTGCCCTACGTCACGCTCGGGCTGATCGTCTGGAATCTGATCAACGCCGCCATCCTCGAAGGTGCCGAAGTGTTCGTGGCCAACGAGGGGCTGATCAAACAACTGCCGACGCCTTTGAGCGTGCACGTCTACCGGCTGGTGTGGCGACAGATGATCCTGTTCGCGCACAACATCGTCATCTACGCCGTCATCGCGATCATCTATCCCAAGCCCTGGTCGTGGGCGGACTTGACGGTTATTCCGGCGCTGGCGCTGATCGTGCTGAATGCGGTTTGGGTGTCGCTGTGTTTCGGCATCTTGGCAACCCGTTATCGCGACATCGGCCCACTACTGTTTTCGGTGGTGCAATTGCTGTTCTTCATGACCCCGATCATCTGGAACGACGAGACCCTGCGCCAGCAGAATGCGCAACGGTGGTCGAAGATCGTCGAACTCAATCCTCTACTGCACTACCTGGATATCGTGCGAGCGCCGCTGCTGGGCGCCCACCAAGAGCTGCGGCACTGGGTGGTGGTGGTAGTGCTGACAGCCGTTGGGTGGGTGCTCGCCGCGTTCGCGATGCGCCAGTACCGCGCCCGGGTGCCGTACTGGGTTTAAACTCACGATTCGTATGCTTCACTACCCGCCGCTCGAAGATGACTACGACCAAGCTTGGATTGAGTGGTCGACGGGCGGCGAGGCGAAAGTTTGGGACACGACTACGGACGACGGGCTCGGGTATGGCCCGCGGTGAGATCTGGCAGGTCGACTTGGGCACCGTTCGCGGTAGCGAAGCAGAGCAAGTCGGATCCGTTGCGGCGCAATCGCGCGGCGTCGGCCTACGAGCCCGCATCGCTGTGCGTAGACGGGACGATACGTAGCTGATTTAGTTCCGGAACGGCACGATGCAAGGTGAGGAAGTCGGTGTCGTTATGCACGATTACCGCATCATGTCGGATGGCGGTGGCGGCGATGAGGACGTCGGTTGTTTGCGCGCCTCGCCCAGCACCGATCTTCCATAGAGCAGCACGGATGTCGGCGACTTTCCCCTCGGCATCCTCATCGAATGGGAGCCAGAAAAACGCCTTGCTGTACAGATCTGTGACGAACGCTAAGTCCTCCATGCTGCGAGCGCTGAAGCGGGCCTCATCCATCGTGACCATCGAGGAGCACAAGGTCCCAACGCTCGCAAGCTGGTCGATTTTCGCCCTGACTGTCGGATCGAGCCAGTAATGCGACATGACGGAATGGTCGACCAGATATCGAGGGCGCGCGGTGGGCGCCGTCAATGATCACCGGCCTCGGTGGCGAGTTCGTCCTCGGTCAGGAAGGGATTGTGGCCCATGCGTGTAAGTCTGGACAGTGCATCGCGCTGGCGGTAGCTCTGAAGGAGTTCGGACATTGCCAGATTTACGATTGCCTTCTTCGTGGTCAGCCCCGTCAGCCGCTGCGCTTCGGCGAGCATCTCCTCGGGGATATCGACGGTGGTTGCCATCCGACCTCCAATATTGGGCTACCTCGATATTTAGAATATCACTGATCTGCAATATTGCGGGCGACGCGTCGATACTAGGCGACATAACGCGGCGCGACGACACGGTCGCTGGTCTAGCCAGCGATTGCGGCGATTCCGGTGGGAGTGTCCAATGGGCTTGAGCATCTCCGATCGTGAACGCGCCGGGCTGGCGGAAGCTGCGCAGTTTCCCTTGCTCGCAGCCATCACCGGGCGGCGATCGCGCCGGTTCCCGGTCGGCGGCCAGATCCCAAGCGGGCCATTGGCATTCACCAGCCGTCGGCACACTCAGCCGCTGTCCGACGTCGAGCGGGCACTGGTGCTCGCGGTCACCGGCGGTGTCACCGGATGGCACTACGGCATTCCCTACAACCCCGACCATGCGCCCGCGCTGCCGAACTACTCGGGTAGCGCAACCGGCCGAACGTTTCCCTCCGCCGCCGGATTCCATACCAGCCAACTGTTTTTCACCGACGACACCGGAACGTATCTGCTGCCTACCCGCGATCAACCGCCGCGTGCGTTCACCGGCATCGAGGACTGGATCAGCCACACCGCGGACTCGTATATCCGCATCTCGGGCAGCCGCCTGCACCTACCCCGCGAAGAGCCCTACATGGAGGGCCACAACATCTGGGTGGCCAACCTCCCCGGCAGCCTGCTGGCCTTCCCAGTTGCCGACCTGGCCGAACACCTGTTATCGAACCTGTGGTTCTTCGCAGCCAACGGCTACCCCGTATGCGACGACGTCAACAACCGAACTATCCCAGGCACACAAGCGTTTTCGTCGCTCCCACACGCCGACGAACCGGTTCCGCTGTCCTTCGCCGAGCAGTACACGCTGACTGAGGCCAGCGCCGAATTAGCCACCGCCGCAAACAACGGCGTGCTGGCATTGCAGGCCATCGGCCTGGGCGGCTGGATGTACGACGGGCTGGACCGGCTGTCCGTGCTGGGCGGATCCGGTGATCCAAGGGCACCCGGGTTGGGCTTCGTCGCCGACAACGACGAGCGCTGGCCGTTCCCGAACGTCACCGGCCTGCCCCGCTATTTCGAGACGCTGAGCCCACCGCACGTGCCGTCGGTGCAGGCCGGCGTCGAGAAATTCGTCGCGCGCCGTTACGGGCCGGGCGGACCGTTTCACCCTGAAACCGGCGGGGCGTGGGCCGACACCCGCAAGGTCCGTTCGTCAGCACTGCCCCCCGATGGCATCGCCGAACTGGTCACCGTCGAGGCGTCCTACATCTACGACACCTTCGGCAAGCTGCCCGGCACCGTGCCCACCGTGCACGTGCTGATGTACCTGCAGGCCCAGCACATCGACACGGACTTCTACGACGAGCTGTTCTCGCCGGGCGCCTACCTTCCGACGCACGCCGCGCATCAGGCCCGCTGGCACGGCGAGTAGCGGAGCCAAAACGCGGGTACTCCCTGCGGGAAAGAGGGAGGATCCGCTATGACTGCGAACGACAAGGCCAGAAACAAGCTGCAGAGGGTCCGGGGCAAAGCAAAGGAAACGATCGGCCGCATCACCGGAGACCGCAACCTGGAAAACCAAGGCATTGGTGACCGGGTCGAATCGAACCTCAAGGATGCCGGCGAAAAGGTCAAGGACGCCTTCCGCGGGCGGCGCCGCCGGCGCCTGTGACACTGGCGAGACCGCTTCTCGGCGGCGCTAACGTGCCCGCGCGAAACGCCACGAAACCGATTCTCAGCGCCATAATGGGCGGACGGCACTACCGACAAACTGGGCGCTCCGCGGCGACGACCGCGGTGGCCCCGCGAGACAGGCCAGCAATGTGAGCGAGCACAAAGAATCGACAGGGCTTGCGGATGAAGTGCGTGACCGCATCGCCGCGGAGTTGGACCGGCTGCGGCAACGCCGCGATCGCCTGGAGCTCGAGGTCGAAAACGACCGGGGCATGGTCGGCGACCACGGTGACGCCGCAGACGCCATCCAGCGCGCCGACGAGCTGGCTGCCCTCGACGAACGGATCAACGAACTCGACCGAGTGCTGCGGGCCGGGCCGGTGTCCAACGGAGACGGAACGCTGCCCGAAGGCACCGAGGTCACCGTGCGCTTCCCCGACGGTGCCGAGGTCACCATGCTGGTGATCTCGATCGTCGAACAGACCCCGGTCGGCCGCGAAGCTGAGACGCTGACTGCCGGCAGCCCACTGGGCTTGGCCCTTGCCGGGCATAAGCCCGGCGACACCATCACCTATGCGACGCCGCAAGGGGAAAACCAGGTCGAGCTGCTCGACGTGAAGTTCCCCAACTAGTTTCCAGCCGCTCGGCATGCAGCTGGTCAGTTGCTGCGCCCCGTAGACTGCCCGCGATGGCCGAGATCGCCCCGCCAGCCGCACAGCTGAGCCTGACCACGCAGATCTGGCGGTTTGTCGTCACCGGCGGTCTGTCGGCGGTTGTCGACTTTGGCCTCTATCTGGTGCTGTACAAAGCCGTCGGCCTGCAAGTCGACCTGTCCAAAGCCACCAGCTTCGTTGCGGGCACCATCACCGCCTATCTGATCAACCGCCGGTGGACGTTTCAGGCCCCGCCGAGCACCGCCCGGTTCCTGGTGGTGATGGCGCTCTACGGGATTACCTTCGCGGTGCAGGTCGGGCTGAATCACCTGTGCCTGGCCTTTCTCGACTACCGCACCTGGGCGGTCCCGGTGGCGTTCGTGATCGCGCAGGGCACCGCGTCGGTCATCAACTTCGTCGTGCAGCGATCCGTGATCTTTCGGCTGCGCTGAGCCAGCTGCAGCAGGCGGTACCCTCTTTGACGATGTTGACGACCACCAAACGGCTCACCGGCTGGGGCCGCACCGCTCCGTCGGTCGCGACCGTGCTCTCCACCCGCGACCCCGAGGAAATCGCCAAAGCGGTGGCCAATGCCGGCGAGCGGGGCGTGATCGCGCGCGGACTCGGCCGGTCTTACGGCGACAACGCCCAGAACGGCGGCGGGTTGGTGATCGACATGACGCCGCTGAACAGGATCCACTCGATCAGCGCCGAGACCCGGCTGGTCGACGTCGACGCCGGCGTGAGCCTCGACCAGCTGATGAAGGCCGCGCTGCCGTTCGGGCTGTGGGTTCCCGTACTGCCCGGCACCCGGCAAGTCACCGTCGGCGGGGCAATCGCCTGCGACATCCACGGCCAGAACCC
>NZ_CAXUCH010000066.1:17534-20044 GCF_964249325.1 uncultured Mycobacterium sp.
CGACGGCGACGTCTCGCAGAGCCTCTACGAAAGCTTGGCCTTCCACAGCGACGGGAGCGAGGCCAACTACACCTATTCGTCGGCCTGGTTCGACGCGATCAGCCCGCCGCCCAAGCTGGGCCGCGCCGCGATATCGCGCGGATCGCTGGCCCGCCTCGACCAGCTACCCGAGAAGCTTCAGCGCCATCCGTTGAAATTCGATGCGCCGCAACTCTTTACATTGCCCGATGTTTTCCCGAACGGGTTGGCCAACAAGTACACCTTCATCCCGATCGGCGAGCTGTGGTACCGCAAATCCGGCACTTATCGGGGGAAGGTCCAGAATCTGACGCAGTTCTACCACCCGTTGGACATGTTCGGCGAATGGAACCGCTTCTTCGGGTCGGCGGGCTTCGGCCAGTACCAGTTCGTGGTGCCCACCGAGGCGGTCGAGGAATTCAAAGGGATCATTCACGACATCCAGAAATCCGGGCACTACTCGTTTCTCAACGTGTTCAAGCTCTTCGGACCGGGCAACCAAGCGCCGCTGAGCTTTCCGATGCCGGGCTGGAACGTTTGCGTGGACTTCCCGATGAAACCGGGACTGGGCAAGTTCCTCAATGAACTCGACCGCCGCGTGCTGGAATTCGGCGGCCGGCTATACACCGCCAAGGACTCGCGTACGACTGCCGAGACGTTTCACGCGATGTATCCGCGCATCGACGAATGGATCGCGGTGCGCCGCAAGGTCGATCCGTTGCGGGTATTCGCCTCGGACCTGGCCCGACGTCTGGAGCTGCTCTAAATGGTGCTTGATGCCGTAGGTCACCCGCAGACCATCCTGCTGCTCGGCGGCACATCCGAGATCGGGCTGGCGATCTGCGAGCGCTACCTGCAAGACGCCCCGGCGCGTATCGTGCTGGCCTGCCTGCCCGACGATCCGGGCCGCGACGACGCCGTCGCGCAGATGACGGCCGCCGGCGCCAAGTCGGTGGAGCTGATCGACTTCGACGCGCTGGACACCGACAGCCACCCGAAGGTGATCGAGCAGGCCTTTAAAAATGAGAGCGGCGGCGCCAGAGATATAGACGTGGCCATTGTCGCCTTCGGGTTGCTCGGCGACGCCGAAGAACTCTGGCAAAACCAGCGCAAAGCCGTGCAGATCGCCGAAATCAACTACACCGCAGCGGTTTCGGTGGGGGTGCTGCTCGGAGAAAAAATGCGAGCGCAAGGGTCCGGGCAGATCATCGCGATGAGCACCGTGGCAGGCGAGCGGGTACGCCGTTCCAACTTCGTCTACGGCTCCACCAAGGCCGGTCTCGACGGCTTCTACCTCGGTCTCGGTGAAGCTTTGCGCCAGTACGGGGTTCGTGTGCTGGTCATCCGGCCCGGCCAAGTCCGTACCCGGATGAGCGCCCACCTCAAGGAAGCACCGCTCACAGTCGACAAGGAGCAAGTCGCTAACCTCGCGGTCAGCGCGGCCGCGAAAGGTAAGGAATTGGTTTGGGCGCCACCGACATTTCGCTACGTGATGATGGTATTGCGTCATATCCCGCGGCCGATCTTCCGCAAGCTCCCGATCTGAGTATGCGGAACGCGCTGGCCAGCATCGGCCAGATGGCGATCGCCGCCGCGATTGCCGCTGTGGTCGCGGTGGTTTCGCTGCAGGCCATTGCCGGGGTGAACTGGCCCGCTTACCCGTCGTCGAACCAGCTGCACGCGCTGACCACCGTCGGCCAGGTGGGCTGCATCGTCGGGTTGGTGGCCACCAGCTGGCTGTGGCGGCAGGGTCGGCCGGCGATCCGCCTGCTGTCCCGGCTGGCGGCTGTGGTGTTCGTGTCCGCATTCTGCGTGGTGACGATGGGCATGCCGCTGGGCGCGACCAAGCTCTATCTGTTCGGGATCTCGGTGGACCAGCAGTTCCGCACCGAATACCTGACCCGACTCACCGACAGCGCTGCGCTGCGCGACATGACCTACAAGGGTCTGCCGCCGTTCTACCCGCCCGGCTGGTTCTGGATCGGCGGGCGCATCGCCGCCCTGACCGGAACACCCGGCTGGGAGACGTACAAGCCGTGGGGAATCACCTCGATCACCATCGCGGTCGCGGTGGCGCTGGTGCTGTGGTGGCGGATGGTTCGCCTCGAGTTCGCGCTGATCGTCACGGTCGCGACCGCTGCGGTGATGCTGGCCTACAGTTCACCGGAGCCGTACTCGGCGATGATCACCGTGCTGCTGCCGCCGGTGTTGGTGTTGACCTGGTCGGGGCTGCGCGCTCACGACCGTGACGCTGCTGTCACACTCGGCGCCGACCGTGACGCTGGTGTCACGCTCGGCGGCGCGACCCGATCCGGTGGTTGGGCCGCGGTGACCGGCGCCGGGATCTTCCTGGGCATTGCGGCCACCTTTTACACGCTGTTATTGGCGTACAGCGCGTTCACCGTGGTGCTGATGGCGCTGCTGTTGGCGGCGTCGCGCGGGGGCCCCCGCAGCAAAACCCACCCCCACCCCCAGCGCCCCAGGGCGGTGAT
>NZ_CAXUCH010000067.1:0-5329 GCF_964249325.1 uncultured Mycobacterium sp.
TCCGTCCGGGCTTACAACAGCGGGTGGTGACCCGTTTTTCGTCACCGCAATACGGGTAGGCCGTCTAGACATGCCCGACGCGACAGAACTGGAGCGACAGCAGAGGAGAGGCGCATGGGAGACAGCTCCCGCGACCCGGTCGACCACCACCGCACCCCCCGGCCTCGCGCGGGCGAATCGATGAAAGACACGGCGAAGGTGCCCGGGCTCGTCCTGCTCGGAGCCGGTGTGGTGGCGTTCGTGATCTGCCTCGCCGCGTTCGCTATGGGGCAAGTCGGCGTCGGTGTGGCGGCCGTCGTCGTCGCGCTGCTATCCGTCGGAGCCGGGCTGGGTTGGCTGACCATGGAAGGCCGGCGGATACGCGAACTCCAACGGCAACGGCTGGCCCACCGGCCCAGCGCCGGACACTGAACGGTGGAAGGTCAGGCTGAACCCGTAACGGCCTTTGCGGCGGTAGTCGGCCAAAGCGTCCAACAACGGCGCCCGGCTGCGGTCCATGGCCGGACAATACTCAGCGGGCCATCCGTTTGCGGGCGCGACGCGGCTAGGCCATCAGCGCAAAGCGGCCAGGTTGTCTATCGACTTATGCACGTCGGACTTGAGAACTCGGGCGACCAGCCCCCCGAGCGGTCCGTTGAGCACGCCGCCCTTGAGCTCGGCCGTGAGATGAAACGCCGTTGCGGGATGGTTGTCGCTGAGCGTCATCTTGACCGCGAGCCGAATTCCGCCGCGGCCGCGCCCTTTCAGTTCAATCACTTCCGGCTCGTCGAATCGGGTTACCGTCCAGTGAATGACGTTGCGAAATCCCTTCACCTTTATGCACGCCGACACACACGTGCCCTCTTCGACGGTGGACGGAACGGGGCTGCGCCAGCCGCCGAAAATCGTCATCCATTCGCCGAACCGATTCAGATCGGACGCCAGCTTCCAGGCGGCCGCGGGCTCAAGCTCGGATGTCGTCGAAACGTCTACTTGTGCCATGCCTCAATCCTGAAAACGCCGCTAAGCGCATACCCGGCCACTCATACCCGCGTGTGGTGACGGGATAAACCAACCGGCGGTGACCGGGCCTCAGTTGCTGTCCCAGGCGCTGGCCAGTTCCTTTGCGACGTCGATGACTTGAGCCGCTTGTGATTGCGGCGAGTCGATCTCATTGGCGACGTGCCAAGCGATGTAGCGCCGGATTTCTCCGTCGACACCCGCGACGATCCGCAACAGTTCGCCGCGGATCGAGGTGGCGGCGACGTGGACCATGATGTCCGACGGCTTCGGCTTGCTGACTTCGATGACCAGGAACAGCGGCTCGGCCGCATGCGCTGAGGCTCGCAACGCGATTTCGCCGTCGACCATGAACCGCTGCTTGTCCAACCGCAAATCGACGATCATCTCGATGGCAAGCGGAATCCGGATGTCGAACGTGATCATCTGTCCCAGCTTGCGGGTGACCTGCGGTTGCTGGATGTTGACGTTGGCGCTGACCCGGGCGAGCCCGCCCGGCCCTTGGCGCATCGGGCCCGTCTGGAACTGCTCGCCGGCGATCTGGCTGAACGCCGCCGCGACGCGGTCCTCGGTAACAGCGACCTCGAAGAACCGTCGACCGAACTCTTCGTAGGTCACGTACTTGTGGGGCAGCATAAGTTCATACCGTCTCATGTCAGCGGGCATGTCGATCGCTGACCCGCGGACACCGCGGAATTTCTCGGTGGGGCACCTGCATGGCCGCTTTACTCGCGGCCTCGGCTTCGGCGGCGATGGGCAGGTATATATTGTCGTCGTTCGCCGCAGACACGCGCTCAGACGAAGCCCGCAGCGGAGGTTCGAGCGCCTCGGCGACCCGGCGCCGATGCTGTGCGCGGTCGATTTCGGTCTGCGCCTCCACGGCCAGACGAGCATTGGCCAGCTGCTGCTCGGCCCACATGAACTCGGCCGCCTCGCGCACCTCGGCACGCTTGACCACGATCGCGGTGTCGGCCTTCACCTCGGCGCGGTCACGGTGCTCGCGGGCGGCTGCGTGGCGCTCATGGGTTGTCTCACCGCGCCACAACCGCAGGATCAGCGGCAATAGGTTCCGCGCCGACGACCTCAACGCCCGGTTCCGCCAACTCGTCGGCGAGGAATTCAGCGTCAAGGACCTTCGGACCTGGCACGGCACCGTGCTGGCGGCTGAGGGGTTCGCGACCGCGCGGGAGCCCACCTCGAAGACGGCTCGTCGCCGCGCAGAAGCGGCGGTGATGCGGGCTGTGTCCGAGGACCTGGGCAACACGCCCGCGGTAGCGCGCAGTTCCTATGTAGATCCGCGGGTGGTGCTGGCTTACGAACAGGGCATAACGATCCGCCCGGTACTGCAAAGGGTTCAACGCCAACGCCATCCGGTCGAACGTCAGCACCTGATCGAACGGGCAACCGCCCGCCTCATCAAACGCGTGGACAAAGACTAACCGAATGCTATTGGAATACCGTTATTTTCAACTTCAATCCACCGCTGTGTTTCATAGCTTCAATGCAAGCCGCACCGATCGTTAGCGAAATATCAAGCTGCATCGTCACTTTGCACGATGATTCAGAATTCAGTGCAGCAGAGCGGATATTCTTCGCTCTGTAACTGGAACCACTCATCGACACGAATGGTGAGGCCCACCAAATATTTTGGTGGTCGAGCAATTGTGTTGTTAGTGTCCCGGCGCATGTTTGTTTTAGCTACGGTGATGTCCCTTATTCAGCTGGTGTCGGGTACCCCGTATGTCGCGGGTGGAGACTCGCCTGGCGGTACTGACTGCTCTGGCCTGGCTTCGTGGGTGTCGAATGTGGCCACCGACAGGCCGGTCTTCGGAAACCGCTTCAATACTGGAAACGAGGAGTCCGCCTTGCTGGCCCGGGGCTTCCAATACGGAACTGCCCCCGGCGCTTTGGTGATCGGCTGGAACAACGGCCACACGGCGGTGACGTTGCCGGATGGAACTTCGGTGTCCAGCGGCGAAGGCGGTGGCGTCAAAATCGGTGGTGCAGGCGCCTACCAGCCACAGTTCGCCGATCACATGTTCCTGCCCGTGGAGCCTGAGGCAATGGAAGACAATCGCGCGCCCGAGGAAGCGGCCGTTTTGGTTGGCGCTGTGGAACCCGAAGCGCCAGCGGCTGATCCAGCGCCAGCCGACGCCGCGGTTTTGGAAGCGGCGGCCCCAGAGGCGGATTCATCGCCACCCGGTGACGGCCCTGAAGCCGGAATCTAGAGCCGCAGCAGCTGACCGATAGCGCAGGGGACAGCGCGGGTGCCGCTAGCCCAGGGTGACCGGGTCGCCGGTGCGGATGATGCCTGCAGTCAGCACCTCCAGGTACGCCCCGGCGCAGGGCAACGGCGCCGATCCCGCTGACGCCACCCGGTTTTCGGCGACCAAGGTGCGGAGCGCTTGCGGAGCCGGCGGCAGTGAACCGTGCCCGAGCGTGGGCACCGCGCACCGTGATGTCGGCTTGAGAACGCGCAGCCGCGTCTCACCGACAGCCAATTGTTTTCCGGTCCAGTCGTTTTCCGCGTACGGCGGGTACCCTGGGGGTGTCGCGATCACCAGGTTCGGCCGGTAACGCAACGCCTCTACCCCGATCCGCTCCAGCGTGGCGGTGGTGATTGCGTGCAGCGGGGCAAGGTCGGTGAACGAATCGCCCGGCGTCGCGCCGGCGATTTCGACGATGCGGGCTTCGACGTCGGCGTCCACGCCCAACTCGAGCACCTTCTCCGGGTCGGGCCGTTCCAACGTCGCGCCCGGCGAGCGCTTGCTGACCAGGCGGACTGGCCGCCCCAATAACCGGGAGAGCAGATCGTCGATGCCGGCGTCGTCGGCGGCCACGCACGTTTGGTCGGGCAGCTGAATGCGGACCCGCCCGCCATCTCCCCTGGCGGTGAATTGCAGAAGCTGCCGCCACAATCGGGGCTGCTTGGCGCTGGCCACCCGGCCGGTGACCGCATCGACCAGCGCCAGCCGACGGTCTCCGTCGGCGCCACGCTCGTCGACGACCAGCTCGGTCACGATTTCGCCGAGCATCGACTTCACCGGATAACGCCACAGACTCTCCACGCGCATCTGCGCATGTCCCGGTGAAGGGCTGTCGCGCGTCGTCACGGCTCAAGTATGCGCTGCTCTGGAACCGGCCAAGACTTAGTCGGGTCTTCTGAGGCGTCGACTTCCGCAGGCGGGACCGCGCCGCAGACAGCGGCGCGGCCGCCGACAACGACCCCGCGGCCCGGACGGCGCGGGAGGAGCGCGAAATGGCGGCGTGCCGGTTGCCGCGCAGTCATACTCGGACCATCCCGCGTAGGAGGCCCCATGCCGGCGCACAGCTTGGCACAGCAGATGCTGCGGCGCCGGCCGGTGAGCGGCGCGCCAGTCGCCCATGGCGCCTCAGATCATCTGCGACGCAGCCTGGGAACGTTTCAGCTCACCATGTTCGGTGTCGGCTCGACGGTCGGCACGGGCATCTTCGTCGTCCTGTCGGTGTCGGTACCGCAAGCCGGTCCGGCAGTGGTCATCTCGTTCGTGCTCGCCGGCATCGCGGCGGGGCTCACCGCGATCTGCTATGCCGAGCTGGCATCGGCGGTACCGGTGTCTGGGTCGGCCTACTCGTACTCCTACGCCATCCTGGGCGAGCTCGCGGCAGTGGGCGTCGCGGCATGCCTGCTGCTCGAATACGGTGTGTCAACCGCCGCGGTAGCCGTTGGATGGAGTCAGTACCTAAACAAGTTGTTCGACAACGTCTTTGGATTTCAACTGCCGCAAACTATTTCGGATGCGCCGTGGGATTCCAGACCTGGTGTGGTCAACCTGCCGGCCATCGTCTTGATCGCGATGTGCGCGGTCCTGTTGATTCGGGGTGTCAGCGAATCGGCGAAGGTCAATGCCGTGATGGTGGTGATCAAGCTCGCCGTGCTGCTGATGTTCGCCGCTATCGCGTTCACCGCGTTCAGGGCAGAGCGTTTCGCCGACTTCGCGCCGTTCGGTGTCTCGGGCATCAGCTTGGCTGCCGGCACGATCTTTTTCACCTACATCGGCCTTGACGCGGTGTCCACCGCCGGTGACGAGGTCAAGGAACCGCAACACACGATGCCGCGGGCGATCATCGCGGCCATGCTCATCGTGACCGGTTTTTACATACTCGTGGCGCTGGCCGCAATGGGAAGCCAGCCGTGGCAGGACTTCAAGGGCCAGGAGGCTGACCTCGCGGCGATCTTGGAGCACATCACCGGAAACGTCGTCGGCAGTACCATTTTGGCGGCCGGCGCAGTGATATCGATCTTCTCCGTCACTCTAGTGACGATGTACGGTCAGACACGCATCTTGTT
>NZ_CAXUCH010000067.1:5339-17247 GCF_964249325.1 uncultured Mycobacterium sp.
CATCTTGTTCGCGGTGGGCCGTGATGGGCTGCTGCCGACGACGTACACAAAGTATAACACGCTCATCAACAAAACATTAAAAAAAAAAGTCATCGTCTCGGTCGTTCTGGCGCTGTTGGCGGGGCTGGTGCCGCTGGAGAATCTGGCTGAAATAGTTTCCATCGGCACGCTGATTGCGTTCATTGTCGTGTCGGCGGGTGTGATTGTCCTGCGGGTCCGAGAACCCGAGTTGCCCCGCGGTTTCAGGGTTCCCGGCTACCCGATCACACCGATTCTTTCAGTGGCGGCATGCGTCTACATTTTGGCCAGCCTGCACTGGTACACGTGGGTCGGGTTCACGGTGTGGGTGACGGTGGCGTTGATCTTCTATCTGGGTTGGGGCCGCAGGCACAGCGCCCTCAATGACAGCGGCGACGGCAGCATCGCCGTGGTCATGCCGGTCGAGGACGCCACGGCGCCGAAGAGCCGAAATATCGACGATGCCGTGTGATGTTAGGTCGCTGATCCTTCGCATAGCTGCGGGCTTCGGTAATGTCGTGCGGCCACAGCTTACCGGTGGGAGCATTTGCTGATGGACGACCGGGACGACCCCGAGAATCGCATCGCCGAGCTCGAACGCCAGCTGGCCGAACGGTCGCCCATTGTGCAATTCGGACACCAGGATGTGACGGTAACCACTTCCCCGGAGACGCCAGCGGCCCCGCCGCAATCGCCCACGCCGGCGGCATCTATACCGTGACCGTCTACCATTGGGGCACAACGAAAATCACTGAGTCCGGGATCCGCGTCACGGTGAACCAGGGCTGATCACCAGAAGTTGTTACAAAGTAGCGGTTTCGAGGACGTCCGCCTTGAGAACAGTTGGTACCCCGCATCAGACTGCTGTGCGTTGATTGGTCAGTCGGCTTTTTGCCAGGGCTGGCAGCTGTGCGTCAAGAACGCCTTATCACTCGGCTGCAAAGCGACTACCTGAGGGCCGGTGCTGATGTTGTTATCGATGATGTCAGTCGGATTAAGGCTGTTCAGCCGGGCCCAATAGCAATCGGATTCTCCTTCACTGCTTTTTCCGTCGGAGCGATAGGTGCCCAGCACGATGTCGGTACCGACTCGGTAGGTGCCATCGGTTTCGATGATCGTTTTGGGGAGGGGCGCCGCCGGCGGTGCATCGGTTACCGTCACTGTTTTGGTGATCACCGGTTGCACTGTGGACGTCACTGTGGCGACTGTCTGGCCTGGCGGCGCGCAACCGACGATCAGCATCACCACTCCCGCTACAGCAGTTTTCTTTCCTTGCACTGAAGGAGGGTAAGCACGGGAGCGCGGTGCTGACGCGCTTTCCGTGGCGAGGGGCCGAGCCGCCGTTACCGGGGCGGCGCGTCCTCGACAACGCCAACCGAGTTGAGCCTTGCCGACCCTATTCGCGGGTGTCTTAGCGTTCGGCTGTCGGCGGCGCGGTTTGGATGGTGGTCAGTTCGGTGAGGCCGCTGATCCTGAAGACGGGCATCAGGAGGGGGCGGGCGATGAGGTGGATGTGCTCGGCGTGGGTGAACAAGGCGTTGATGGCGGCGCTGTCCAGGTACTCCACCGCACTGAGGTCGACGGTGAGCTTTCCGCCGCTTTGAGCGGCCTCCGTGCTGGCGGTGGTGAGGGCCTGATCGAAAGTGTCGATATTGCTCAGGTCGATTTCCCCCGCTGCGATCAGCACGAGTTTCCCGTCGTCGCTGCGTGCGGTGTCCAGGGTGAGCGGTGCGGACATCAGGTGATCCTCGCGGAGAGCTGAACTGTGGTCCCGGCGGTGCCGGCGTTGATGCTGACGTCGTGCATGAGCCCACGCATGAGGGCGATACCACGGCCGCGGTAGGAGTCGCTGGCCGGTTGCAGAGGCTTCCACGAGCCCATGTCAGTGATCGTCACCTGCACCTGATTAACCAAAACGATCGCGTCCAAGCTAATTGTGCCCTCGGAAGTATGGCGGTGACCGTGCTCGATGGCGTTGGCGACGGCTTCTCCGGCGGCGACCAGCACGTCCATCGTCTGATCCGGCCCTATCCGGGCTCGGCTCAACCAGCTGCGCAAGGCGGTGCGGGTGGGGGCGAGGTGGCTAACGTGGGCCGGAAACTTCAACTCCAGCGGGGCGGGATGGCGGTAGAGCAGAAGGACAACGTCGTCTTGATATCCACCGTCTGGCGCCAGGCGCGACATGATCTGGTCCGCCAACTCATCCAGGGTGTAGGCGCGGCCTGCCTGAACCAGGGCGGCGGCGCGCGAAATTCCCTGCCCGAGTGCGCTGCGGCGACGCTCGACCAGGCCGTCGGTGTAGAACAGCAGGGTCGCTCGCGCTGGCACGGTCACGTGAGCTTCTGGGCGAGTCCAGTCGGTTCGTACTCCCAGAGCAATGGTGTGACCGTCCTTTAGTATCCGGGTCGTGCCGTCGGCGTATCCCAGGATGGGCGGCGGATGTCCCGCACTGGAGTAGACCAGGTCACCGGTCTCGGTGTCGAGCACCGCGCAGACGGCGGTGGTGCATTGGGCACCAGGCAGTCGCGCCGCGAAGCGGTCCAACCCCGCGAGAGCGGCACTGGGGCTGGGGTTCTCGAACAGCAGTGCGCGGCAGGCGCTGCGCACCTGCCCCATCACCGTCGCGGCGGCCAGGCCGTGGCCGACACAGTCGCCGACGATCAACGCGATGCACCCGTCCTCGAGGTCGACGACGTCGTACCAGTCACCGCCCACCTGTAGCGGCGGGCTGGCGGCCTGATAGCACGCCGCGAATCCGCTCGGTAGCTGAGCAGGGCCGAGGATTGCGTGTTGCAGCGCCAGGGCGGTTTCGCGCTGCTGGTCGACCTGGTGCACCCGCTGCAGGCCCTGGCCGAGGCGGCCTGCGAGCACGGTGAGCAAAGTCTGGTCCTCGAGGGTAAACGGCCGTTGCTCGGCCAGATCGATCCCGACGACGAGCACGCCCTCGGGATGCTGCAGCGCGATGCCCGCCGTCCCCGGCATTGTTGCGTTAGGGGTGAGTAAGTCGCCGTCGCGCAATGTCGTCAGCATCTGTCTGGTCTGGGATGGCAAGTCGACCCACCGCGCGGGCTCGCCGACCGCCACTACCTGCGGTGCGCCATCGGTGGTTTCCGTGGAGGAACTATGGGCCGGGAAGGTGACGGCCACAACCCGGCGTGCCCGCCATAGCCGACGCAGTTCCTCCGCCGCAGCGCGCACCGCGTCATCGACGGTGTCCGCTTGGGCGAGTTCCTGGTTGAGGGCATGTTGGCGGCCTGCTGCCAGCGCCAGAGCAATAGCAGCGTGCCGCGCGAAGTCACTGACGAGCTCGAGGTAATCGTTGTCGAACGGCGGCTGCAGCGGGCGGCGTGCCACAGCGATCACACCAAGCACCCTGTCGTCCGCAATCAGCGGCATGACGATCGCCGAGCCTTCACCGACGTCGGTGAATCCCTGGATCGGATAATGGAAGGAATCGGTAATCAGCGGTTGACCGCGACGAGCGACGCCGCCCGTCGTGGAGCCTTCCATCGGCACCTGCTGGCCAATCACCTGCGAGGCGTATCGGCCTGCCGTGGCGGACACGACAAGGGTGTCGACTTCGTCGGCGGGGAGATTGGGCTCCCTGGGAACCAGCAATATTGCCTGCTCGGCATCGGCCAACTCCAGCGCCCGGTTCACGATGAGCTGCAATGGCCCCGTCTGTGGGTCACCGGACAGCAGCGCGGTCGTGATCTCTCGACTGGCCTTCGTCCATTTCGCCGATTCACGTTCTCGCTCGAACAGTCGCGCGTTGTCGATGGCGGCCGAGGCCGCGGTGGCCAACGCCCGCACGGCGCCCTCGTGGGAGTCAGAAAACACTCGGCCCGGCCGGTCGTCAGCAAGGTAGAGGGTGCCGAAGTCTGCTGTCCGCACGGTGATCGGTATGGCGAGGAGTGCCCGCATCGGCGGGTCGTGTGCGTGCAGCGCGGTGGCCTGGGGATGTGCACTCAGATCATCGACGCGGAAACCGGCACCTACCGGAAGATCGCCTAGTCGACGCGCTGTGTCGTCGTCAATTCCTGCTCGGACGAAAAAGACCAGAGTCCCGTCGGCCGCGCGCATACCCAGCGCTCCATAGCGGGCGCCTGTTAGCTCCATCGCCGCGTTGACGATTCGATGCAACGTCGCGTCCAGGTCCAGATCGGAACTGATCTCGACGATGACCCGCACCAGTTGTTCCATCTGGTCGCGGGCTGCCACCAGTTCGTCAAGGTGTTCGCGCATTGGGCTTACACGCTCGCGCCGCTCCTGCCCGGCGAATGCCGATTCATCCGGGTCGTTGTCCATGGATACAACCTATTCGTTTGGTTCGGGCCGTCTTCCGATTCGGGCGCCGGCGAGACATGTGTCTGAAGACCTCAGCTGGAGTCAGGACGGGCCGATAGCTGACACCGCAGCGGTGTTAGTGCGCACTCGGCTACTGACCTGCAGTGGTCGCTGCGACATTCCCCATCGCCAGAGTTGTTGCCCTGCAAGGATTTGGCGGAGCCTTACTGGAGGCTCACCCCGTGCTGATTTTCTCGTTTAGTGGCGCCACCCCGTTCGTCTCCGGACTGGCCTCCAGCGAATTCTTCGCATCCTGGTATGCCGACTCAAGAGCGGCTGGAACCGCTTCTAGGTCGCGGTATACGCCCATCAACTGCTCGAGGACCTTGATTCGTTGCTGCTTCGCCACGACCACCGCCCGCCGGGCCTGCTCACGGTAATGATCAGCCTCCTGCCTTTCATCGGCGAGGAGCTGCTGACGCTCCTGCTGGGCGTCCTGCCACGCCGCATCGATCTCCGATTGGGTTTCGGCGCGCATCCTGGCCAGTTCGGCGTCGACCGTCTTCTTGGTTTCCTCATACTGAGCTTCTAGCGCGTTTCGCTTGGCGGCCAACTCTGCCAACAGCTCTTTGTGCTTTAGCTGCTCCGCTTCCGCTTCGGCCTTGGCCGCCGTGATCAGCGCCTCCGCCTCGGCCCGGGCCTCGGCCTGCATCTCGGAAACCTCGTCGACCGCACGCCGCAGCATCTCCCCCATCCGATATTGCACCGCGTGCGGCGAGGGTGAGGTGTCCCTGAGGACGGCGATTTCTTTGCGCAGCGTCGCTGTTTCGTCATCGCATTCCCGCAGCCGGGCCCGAAGGCTTTCGACGTCGTTTTGCAACAACTCCTGCTTGATGGTCAACGCCTCGATGTGGGCATCAACCGCGGCCGGAGCGTAGCCCATGAACGTGCGAGAAAACGTCTTTGCGGATTCGGTGTTCACTGCCACTTCCCTTCTGAAAACGCCTGGCATACTCGCTGAAACCGCCCCCGGGCGTCGAGACTATGTCACTGTCGTGCGTTGGCGCCGACACGAGCGCTCACGGCCGAGGGTAGCCGTGCAAGCGGTAGCGCAGCCAAGACGTCGACGTCGTACTGCGTACGGCGCCGTGCCGACCGCTCGCGGCTAGCGGTCAGATCCCGCTCCGCTTCCTCGGCTGATCATCCAGGCGACAAAGACCACTGCGATTGCCAACCCCCCATATCCCAGCACTGAGGGCCACCACGGTTCGCTGGGTTGGGTGGGCTCCTCGTAACCGGCCAGTGCCACCAAGAAGCTGCCATTGTCGGTCGGCCCGACGCCGGGCAGCGACTGGGTCTTGGTGATCCTAATCTGGGCGTTTCCGCTGGGATCCTTCGTCTGACCCCAGGCAAAGGTGGAGTCGTCGAGTAGGAAGGTGTCCTGGCTGTCGGCTGGTTGGCTATCGTCGTGGCCCACCACCACCACTTCGCCGACTTTGACGATCTGGTTACGGGCGGGGACATCGGCCAAGACGTCCTGGTAGACCTCCGGCGGCGCCGGCGGGGTGTAGTCCGGCGGCGGTGGGCCGTCCCAACCCTCCGGCGGTATCCAGGCCCCGCCGTAAAAGCTGCCCGATGCCAGATAGCTGCCGCCGACCGCGGTGAACGGGAACACGCCCGCGGTGGCGACGTCGAGCACGACCCGGCCACCGGCCGGCACATAAGCCTCCCGGTAGGCGCCGTTGTAGAAGTAGCGGAAGGTCATCGCCTGGTCGAGCGGGTTGTACAGGGCCGGGCGGTGATAGACGTCGTAGTCGACGTAGTCCCAATGGCGGGGGCGCGCCAACGACTTGTTGTCGGCCTTGACGACGTCGATGTTGGCGTTATGGGCGTTGACCACATCTTGCACCTGGTGATTGAAGTCCACGACCTGCAGCATCTGGTGCGTCGTGCGGAAATCAATGCGCGTCGCCGGCGCGTTTTTCGCGGCCGCTACCGCCTGCGGTGGCGCATCTACGCCCTTGGGCGGTGCCACCAGCGCAGCGTTTGTCGGCGCGCCGGGGGGCAGCGGATTGATCTTCGGGGCCCCTACCGGAATCGTGCTCGCGGACGGTGGACTTGGCGGAACGACCTCCGGGGTCTGCACCGGCGCCACGCTCGGCGGCGCGGGCTCCGGCGGAAGCTCGAGAGGTGGCAACGGCGCACTGCTGGGAGACGATTGGGCGGGGCGAGGTGCCGCTTCTTCGTAGCATGACCTTGTCGACGGAAGGTGGTATTCCGACACCCAAAAAAGGCATTCGTCGCAGAAATTGGGGTTTGACCCAGCTCCGACACACGGAGCCGCTTGCCCCACACCGGGTGTGCTGGCTACCACCGAGAACGGCGCGAAAGCCAGGGCGGCTGCAGCCGCGATCCCGAGTGCTTTCATTTCATGACCTTTCGGCAACCGCAATGGATCGGGAACTGCGATTACCAAGAGTGGTGCGGATGGTAGCGGCTGTGCCGTTACCCAAGCCAGTGTCGCACTTTTGTGACGAGGCCGTCATACGGGTTGGTGGTATGCCTTGACTTGCATTTCCGGGCCTGCACCCTACGGCCTGGCGACGCGGTCCGAGCGGTGACTGCGCTGCTACCAGGTCCCGAACTGGTTCCAAGATGCAACGCCGATCGGAGTCTGGCTAACCGTCGTTGATGAGATCGGCGAGGAAAGCGGGTATGCGGCCAGCGCCAAAGTCAAAGAACCGCGCCCATTGCGGCTCGATAGAGATACGAACCATCTCCTTGTAGGTCGATCGCACGTTGCGTTCGAACTCGGCCAGTTCAGGTCCCTCCATCGACCTCCTCGCTGCCGCGAGGTCCTCGTCGGTGACGCCGTCAACGGTTTCCAGTGTGGCAATGCCACGCACCAATAGGGCCTTTGCTTCTTCGGGTGCGCTGCCGGTGTCGATAGTCAATGTGACTTCCGGACGGGAGGAAAGCGCCCGGACCTTTGGAGAGCTCGGCGCCGTGGAGACAACGATGCGTTCGCCGGTCCAGTAGAACCCGACGGGGATAACCCGCGGGAAGCCGTCATGTCCGTTGTAGGCGAGGCGGGCCATGGAGCCGGAGAGCAGCTTTTGGGCATCGGGGTGTGCAAGCTCGCGGGCCAGCTCCTGCGTGTTCATCACACTCGTACTCCTACCCGAACCGTGGGAGCTGAACACGGCGGACACCCCCAAAAGCGACGCCTGGTTGGCGTACCGGGATTCCCGAAAGCAAGTGCGGTCAAAAACCGCCTCGGCTTTGATCGGGCTGGCAGGATTTGGACCTGCAACCACTTGACCCCGAGTCGGACATAGTGCGAATTTCGTTGTCTTGCAATGACCTCAAAGCAAAGACCCGATTGAACCTACGTCAGAAACGATCCACCGGGAACTAAAGAAACCGGCGCCACGGCATGTTGCTCCTCCCCCCGCAATGCGGATGCAGTGAATTTCTGCGCGGCCGCCGAACCGTTGATACCAGCGGTCATCAATCAGGCTACGGCGCCCGCGATAACGGTACTCACAAAACTGCACTCGGTTTCGCCGTCGCCGTTTGAATGGCTGACACTAACACCCGCCACTACGGCTGCGCAGTCGTTCGGAGATTCGCAGTTAACACTGAGACGTCTCACGAATAAATTGAAGGCATGGAGGACACAGGTAGCGCCGGACGGAACATGGGTTCGCCCGCACCGCCCGAGTCGAACTTCACAAGGCTGCTCAAGAAAATCGTCGACTTGGAGGATATTGACGCGACATGGTGGCGTATTGCAAGCGAGCTTCTGCGTTTCGCCGCAGAAAACATGCCCACCGCTACCAGTTGGGACAACCTGCCCCCTAACCAGCCCGACGCCACGGTGCTTCTGATATCCGGCGCAGCGCGAGAAGCTTTGAAGGACACAGCGAACAACGTGCCCGAGGAGGGCAAGCTATCCTTCGCCGCGAAGCAAGAGCGGGAGACCCTTCAAGCGGTCGCAATCGAGCAAGCAGCGCACGCGCCGTTTGATGAATCAATGAACGTGGTGGCGACTGCGCTGGGATTAGCCGAGGCAATTGACGGCCTCACTGGCCATACCTTCATGCCGTGGTACAAGGCCGAGGGCGATTTGAAGGTCAAGGCCGGAACCGTCTATCCGATCCGTGAACCTGACCCCGGTCAATGGTTGGGGGACAACGCGCCGAACACGCGCAAGAGCCATCTGCCGACTCGTCGGCTGTTAAGCACTGGGAGCCTGCGGGTGGCAACCGACGATATCGCCAGGTATTCCTTTGTCCTCGATTTTCGGTATTGGGACATCCTGAGTGAATTGGGCCGCAGCGGCCAACTCATCGCTGCGGTGGGGCAGCCCAATGCGGACCTGGATGATTTCGATGTCCGGCTGGACCACACACCCCCACCTACCTACGCCAACCTCGGTCCCAAAAACCACAAATCGCAGGCGCAGCTCGTGCGTCATCTGATCGACGCATCTGGAAAGGCGAACGCGGAAATCCTCGTGCTCCCCGAGTACGGCCTCGCCTCATCGTCGAAAAAGCTAGTCGAAAAGGAACTGTCATCGATCGGCAAAATACCTCGGCTAGTGGTGTCTGGCGTGTCCTCGGGCACAGACGCTCAGGGATACGTCATCAACGACGCCATCATGATCATTAGCACGGACGGCAAGCCACGCACAATCAACGTGTCCCGCAAGATCCATCCCGCCGAGATTGCGGGCTTCACCGAGCGCGTTCGACAAAGTTCGGAGGTGCGGCTGCTATTCACAGATCAGTGGACTATCGCGACCGTCATCTGCTTCGACGGGATGGACGACGACATCATTACCCAGCTCGCCGCCTTGGGCGTGAACCTGCTGCTCGTCCCGTCGCTCAGCGCCAAGACGGCGGCAATGACCGGCATGGCTACGTCGTTGTGCACTCGCAGCCAAGCGTTCGTGGTCATGGCGACCGGCCCGGCGCGCTGGGAAAGCAGGGCGATGGGTATCACGTCGCCGCCGGACCTTCGATGGGAAGCCGTTTTCGGCGGCCCGTACGCGATCGGACCGGCGACGCAAGAGGCCCGTTCCACCTCAACCGCCTTGTCGACTTACCCTCGGAGCAATCTCTGGACATTCGAGTACGGCGCCCGCCAGCTCAACGCGTACGCCGTGCTCTGACACAACAGTTGACAACTGTTGTGGGAATCGTACGATGGGCTGCATGGGAAACTTCTCTACCGCACAGCTGGCTGGTCTGCTTAACAGCTTGGGCGAACGCGCACGATCGTTGCCCGAGCCTGATCTTCGGGCGGCGATCGGCCTGGTGAGCGATATCGGGCGACTGGCGGTCAGCGGTGGTGAGGCCGACGTTCGCGCCACCCAGAGTGCGGTTGGCGCGTTGAGGGAGCACATTGGAGCACCCGAGGACACCCAAAGCGCACCGTCCAAGCGCCTTCGGAGCGCGGATGGTCCTACGTATCTGGCTGGCGCGATGTGGGCATTGTCGGAAGTCTTGGACCGACGCTTGGAATCGATAGACGCGCAACGCGCCCACAGCGCCTACCACACCCGTAAGGAAAAGGTATCGCAGCTGGTGTCTGATGCCCTGATAAGACACGACTGTCTGTCGCCGTCGGACCTTCTACCTTTGGAGTTGGAGGATGGGACAAGGGTGCGCCGCGACGAACTCTCACGCGCGTTAGGCGCCTTTATCGACAACGGCTGGGTCCAGCTCCTTTCGGGTGATCAGGGCCGAAAGAAATTTTTTGCCCTCACGCCCGCCGGCAGGGATGCCCTGGGGAGCGTTCCCGTGTGGTTCACAGAACGGGAGCGGGAGTGGGCTGGGTCCGCCGCTGCACAGGAAGCGACAGTGCGGCCACCGCGCGGAATTTCAGCGCCGGGCTATGAGGCTTGACCCTTGGTCTGGCTGACAGTTTGTATGCCAGAACATGGTTGACGGATGTGTCGCGACATAGTTGGCACCTCATGTTGCTGTGGGAGGTCGGCCATGTGTCGAAGGCGCAGCTGGTCATCACCGCCGCCGCACCCGCCCACACCGTGGCCCAGCTGCAAGCTCGCCCCGACCAATTGAGCACCTACTACAACACCATCCGGGCGCACCGGCCCTCGCCAGACATACACCAGCAAGCGTTTAACCCCCGACCCAAAGCCTTCCCCACTACCGACGACATCACACGCACTACGGGTGCCGCCACCACGGCACCCAGGTCATCGTGTTGATCAACGACCGCGACTCCCGGCTTGGACCACGACACCGACGTCAGAATCATCAACGCCGCCACCGGAGAACCACTGCGCGACTTCACCCTCAGCCAACCAGGGACTATCAACCCACCGGTGCCCCCGAAGGCCCCGAACGGACAAAGCTCTGAACCCTAACGCAGGTTCAGAGCTATTCCGATGTCTTGAGACTTCACATGCTCGGACTGACAGTGTCTGGTTTCAGGACATAATTGACGGCTGTCTCGCGACAAAGTTGACACCTTCACCAGCGTGGGAGTCGGCCATGTCGAAGGCGCAGCTCGTCATCACCGCCGTGGTGCTCGAAGGCCGCAGCAAAACCGAGGTAGCACGGGACTAGTACCTGTCCCGGCAATGGGTACACCAGCTGGTCACCCGCTATCAGACCGAGGGAGCCGCGGCGTTCACGCCCCGCTCGCGGCGACCGCACACCAACGCCCGCGCCGTGAGCCACGAGGTAGAAGAACGCATTGTGCGGCTGCGCAAAACCCTAGACAAAGCCGGCTACGACGCCGGCGCCGCTACCATCGCCGGACACCTCGCCCGCGACACCGACACCACGAAAACTCCTGCCCTATCCACTATTTGGCGCATCCTGACCCGCTGCGGTTTCGTGGTCCCACAACCGCACAAACGACCTCGCTCAGCCTGGAAACGCTTCTGCGCCGAACAACCCAACCAGCTCTGGCAAGCCGACGTCACCCACTGGCGCTTGGCCGACCACACCGAGGTAGAAATCCTCAACCTGCTCGACGACCACTCACGCACGGAACTGGCCAGCCTGGCCCGACCCACCATGACCGGCCCCGACGTGGTCGACACCTTCCTTGCCGCGTTCGCCCGTTGGGGCACCCCGGCCTCGGTACTGACCGCAACGGCGCCATCTTCACCGCCACACCCCGGCGCGGCGGGCGCACCGCCCTGCAAGCCTCGGCGAGCTGGGCATCAACTACATCAGCTCGCGCCCCTATCGCCCACAGACCTGCGGCAAGGTCGAACGCTTTCACCAAACCCTCAAAAAACGCCTCGCCGCCCTACCACCGGCCCGATCGATCACCGAACTACAAACCCAGATCGACGATTTCCTGGCCTACTACACCGTCCGACCACACCGGGCGCTGCACCGCCACACCCCCATCGAAGCATTTAACGCCCGGCCCAAGGCCTTCCCCCACGGCTTCCAGATCCCCCCGCACTACCGCGTACGCCACGACCGCATCGATGCCGCCGGCGTGATCAGCATCCGCTACAACAGCCGCCTGCACCACATCGGCCTCGGCGAGCGACGCCGCGGCACCCACCTCATCGTCCAGGCCGCAATTCTTCCTGCGCTCGAGGCCGCAG
>NZ_CAXUCH010000067.1:17257-19987 GCF_964249325.1 uncultured Mycobacterium sp.
CCGCGTACTGGACCGCGACACCAGAACACTGATCCGCAAACGCATCCTCAACCCCGCCCGCGACTACCAACCACGCGGCGTCAAATGCAGAAACTCACAACAAAACCGGCTACAGGTGTAAAGCATGTCTCGGGACACCTGTCAACGATGTCCCGAGACACGACACTGGTCGGGCTGACAGGATTTGAACCTGCGACCACTTGACCCCCAGTCAAGCTTTTGGTGTTCGCACGTGTGAGCAGGTGACAAGTCTGGGCAGCTCAGAACGGTTTACTTGGCATCGGCTAACACCCGCTCACAGCCATAAAACGAGAACCGTTGCGCTACCGGTTGCGCTACATCCACCGGCTCAGGAGTGCGGACCTGGACTAGGGGGCGACGGGCCAGCTGCTACTTGGGATTGTTCTGTCTTAGGGAGCTCCACCGGCGGGGTTAGCACTTCAAAACTCTCTGGTACCGAGAAGGCGTCTTCAAACCCTCTGACCGATACTTGCACGTGGTATTTCCCAGGTGGCAGGGGTATTCCAGGTAGGAAAGTAAAGACAGCGGGCAGCCGAAGCGGTGTCCCCTCTGGAGTCGCTGGTTTGACCTCAATGCCAGCGGAGAGCTCGATTCTCAGCGCTCGTGATTCGCCAGACGGCTCCGCAAGCTGTGCGAGGCCACCGGTCTCTGTCAAGATTTCGAGCGTTAAGTCATAGCTTGTCGCTAGTTCCGCCCAGTCAATATCGAGGATCGCGATGACCGCAAAGCCTGGCAGTGGAGTGGTGGTGTTTGTCCAGCCAAGCCCAAGCGCTCCGACCTTGCCGGCCGGATCGCGTTGGGCCGCATCGGCGAGTAGAACCCGGATTCTCACCGGGTTGGCGCCAGTAGTGGATCGAGATCACCGGTTGGTTCGACACGGGACATGGCGTTGACGGTGGTGCCTAAGAACTCATTCACCAAAAAGTGATGGCTCGCGTCGAATCTGACGACGAACAAGTGTTCCGGTACAGACGACCAGTTGAGTACCGCCTGTAGGAACGTGCCGTGCCCAGCTGCGGGGTCAAGCGGTATCAAGATGCGAGGAACCTCATGGAACCCTTCCCAGTCCACGACCAGCGTGATTAGTCCGCGCGTCGTGTCGACGTCTGTGACTCGCGCAGTACTCGCGTAGTCGGCTTCTGAAGGGTCATCCTCCGGTTGGATCACTGTGACCACATCGCCCGGTCGCGGGATTCTCAACGCATCACCGACGCGCGCGATGTAGACCGCAGGATCGGTGTCGTGGACCGCATTCGGGTTGATCTCGATGCGATTGCCGAGGTCAAAGCGCCTATTGGTCATCTTGGCATCCTAATCTTCTCGGTTCCAAACAGGTCAGCCAACTTCCCGACAGCATCCAGGTCTAGGCGATCCGCGCCGAGAGGGATGTCGTAATGGTGTTCGTGCGGCCCACTTGGTATCAACTGAAACCCTTCAGCAGCTAGTTCCGGTTCCGTAATGACGCAATAGTGCCTGGCAGTTCGCTTCGTGCGAACGTAATTAACCAGCCTCTCGGTCAGTTCGGTGACCTCTTCGCCCAGGCCAAGGGGCATAGCAAAAGTGGAGATGCTGTAGTAGGGCAGCCGTCGATTGGTTTGCTCCGCTTTGAAGTGCTCATCTTCTGCATCCTTTTGCAGCCGCTCCTTGGTCCACGACCACAGCCTGATCACCAGCAGTTCTCCAACTTCAAGCTTGAGGTCCTTGGCAGTGCGGTCGACGTATGTGTACTGTGTCTCCTCCGCCACTGTGCATAAGCCCATCGGTAGCCACGCTCGGTCCCGACCACCCTAGTTGAGAGAGCGGGCCTCCTTTGCTGAACGAGGGTCTCATGTCTCCGTACATCCCGCGTCGCGCCAGGTCAGGTGCCTTCCTTATCGGTCATCTCCCGCACCACCTTCAACCGTCCGTAGCGGCCACGCACCGACGCCGAGCGCAGATCGCGCAGCAACCCGGCCAGCACCTTGGCCGCGCTGGGCTGGCTGCCCACCGCCCGCGGGTTATCCAACAGCCTGGCCATCGCCAACGCCGCCGCAGCCACGCCCGGCCTGTCGGTGGGGGCGGGTAGGTTATCCAACTCGGCTTGCACCGCCAACTCGACGGGACCGGGGTCGTCTGCCGCTACCGGCGCAGTCTCAGGCAGAAGTTTCCGCTGACGGTAGCCCTGCTGATAGCGATTGTTCGCCGCCGAACACCCCCCGCAGCGACAACCCTGGTTATAGCGCTGCCGTGTGCCGTGCTTTGCTGCCATTCTCATCAAAACCCTTGTCTTGCTTAGCAATTCACACGCAGACAATGCGCGAAACGTGTTGTGGTGCTTGGTAACATGTCACACCAAACTTCGTTGGCGAAAAACTGCCAGAGCCGAAGGCTGGGCCGTTCAAGATCGGCGAGAGATTTGCTACCCCCCTGGTTAGCGCTCTGAACTGCGGGAATAGCTTTGATCTTGTTTGCTGTGTTCATGATCCACGGGTGGTCACCATGCACGAATCCCATTGTGCGCGTGGGGAATTCCTTTGTGTTGCGGGTGGAGTCTCGGCGGCCCGACGCTGGTGCGCGCCGCAGTGCTCCTGATCCGACACCGGGTCACAGCCATGACGCCGGGCACGCCGAGGTCTCTCACCGCCTGCGGGTACGCGGTCGCTCAGACTGGACCTCTGTTGACCGGCACTCAGGGTGAGCATGATGGCGGCGTTGATGGTGAGGATGTGC
>NZ_CAXUCH010000068.1:0-19911 GCF_964249325.1 uncultured Mycobacterium sp.
ACCCAAGTGATTCCGGAGCTGTCCGACCCTACCGACATCGTGCTGGCACGCCACCACGGATTATTTCCCGCCCAGGACGGCGAACTGCTTCCGGTGCTGGCCAACCTCGGGGTGCAGACTGTGGTTCTTGCCGGGGTGTCGCTGAACCTGGCGATACTGTTTACGGCCGGGCACGCGACCCAGGCCGGTTTCGACCTCGTCGTTCCGCGAGACGCCGTGGGCGGCACGCCAGCCGATTACTCCGAACAGGTGCTCACTCACACCATTGCCCTGCTGGGGCGGATCACAACGGTTGATGACCTCATAGCGGAGTGGTCGAGGCGCGGCACTGCGCCAACCGTCGCCAGCAGTTAAGGCGTTGGCTACCAGGCAAAGTGGGCTGGCCGCCCATACAGATCGGCCACTAATGGCCGCGCGTCGCTGACATAGCACAACTCACGCGAGCACCTAAATATCGGCCGACAGGCATTGGCGCAGGAGTAGCTGCGAATGCAGCCTCAGCTGTGCCAGATGGCTTAGGCGTTGGCATCGTCAGGGCACGGGGACGGTCTGGGGCTGAGGGAGGGTTCGGACATAGCGCTCGCTGAGATCTGCAAGCACAGCGGCGAATTCGCGTATCGTCTCCTCGATGATCTGGGCAACCGGTTTCACGGCGTCAGTGTGAGTCCGGCGACTTGTCCGCCGAAAGCCAGTCCGGTTTCAAGTTGCCCGCCGAAGTAGAGGTCCAAGATGTCTCCCGCATCGGCTAACGTCACGCGGGCCCGATGCGCGAGCTCTTCCGCCGTCGTTGTACGCAAGACACGGTATGAGGGCCTGGCTTCACGGTTGAGCAAAACCGTATCGGTCTCGGCTGCCTCGACCACGAGCTGCTTGTAGGCCGTCGCCGCAGTCGCGGCGGCGGTGCGCGAGGTCCTGGTGTTGTTGTTGGCGCCGTCGCCGAAGTTGGTCGGTGGTGAGCGGCTGGGCGCGACGCCGCCGCCTAGGTCTGCCCTGCTGCTCGCCTGCCGGCGGCGCGAAGGAGGCGCCATTGCGGGATCGGCCACACGTCTTGATCCTCGCCGGCCAGGCTTTCCCCGTCGAGCTCCCAGGCCAGCAGGGTGCATGCGCACACGTGGTTGCTGATGGCCAGCAGCAGCCGGCTGACGGCCTCGGCGCGGCCACGTACCCGGTCACCGTCCTCGGTGTAAGCGTCCACCGTGATTGCGCTCACCCATCCGTGCACCGGGTGTCGCTCGACTTGCCGGTGGCCGTTGGCAATTCGGGAGACCCGGTTGTCGCGGCGCAGGTAGCCGGAGTAGATGTGCTCGGCGCCCTCGCCGGCGGGTGCGGTGTAGGTGAGCAGACTCGTCCGCATCCCAGCGGCCCAGGTGTAGCCGACACGGCGATATCCGCGCTCGGGCCGCGGGCCCCAGGAGCGGTCCCGCATCGCAAAGCAGTCCACGACAATGGGCTCATCGTCGAGTGTCACCGTTCCGGTGACGTGGCCGGTTTGATCGAAATGGTGGGCCTTCGGGTAAGGCGGCTCACCGGTTCGCAACGGCACCGGCGGTTCGAGCGCCTCGAACCGCAGCTGTGCGTCCATCCGCGCCCGGTCCGCATAGCTGATGTCGTAGCTCATTAGCGGCTGGCGAACTTCGATGCGCATGCCGGTTGGGAATGCGACTACCTGCGGTCCCCGCTCAGCCGGAGGTTTGAGATGCGCGAAGTACTCGTAGAACGGTGAATCGATCGGGTGGACTGCGGAGTCGTCCCAGACCCACATGCCGCCGCTCGTGACGCCCGCATTGTGGCGCACCGAGGCGTAAACCCATGCGCCGATACGGCGTTCGGGCACCAAGAACGAGTACCAAAACGTCTCGGTCTCATAATGGCTGTCCCCGGAAGGATGCAGCGCGTCATCCTGGGGTCCGAACCCGTGCTCGATTGTCATCGCTTCCGCCGGCTTGGCTGGAGTTCGTCGGGCAGCGGATCGAACCTTCGCTCGGCCAGCACCCCCATCGCCGGGCGCATCAGCTCGTGTTGAAGATGAGCCCGGGTCCACACGTAGCGGACAATGTCGGTGTTGGTGAGCGATTCGGCGCTAATGGCATCCGCCAGTTCGTGGCGGCCCTCGTCGACCGTGTGTGGTCGCCGGTGCAGCACCTTGTGCAGCGCATCGAGTTCGCGGCGCTCGGCCGATGCTGCGTGGCGGTCCGCTTCGCACAGGTATTTGACGATGCGGGCCACGCCTTTAGCGCGGATCGCGGCGAACGGGTCGTCGATCGCCGGGACGATGATGTCCTTGAGCTGAGCCAGCACGACATCGTAAAGCTGTTGGCGCTCGGTGGCAGCGTTGTCAAAGTCTGGCTCGGTCAGCCCGGCTAACTGGTACCGTTCGGCAAGCGCATCGGCGAAGAGAGTGTTGTGCAGTACCTCGTAGATGAGTGCGTTGCCGATTTCACCGTGCACCTCGGCCGCGACTGTGCGGCGAAAGCCCAGAATCACTACTTTGAATTCGGCGAAGAGCCGGTAGTAACGCAGCCGGTCCAGGTCGACATCGGTTCGGGAAAACCTTTGGTAGTCGGCGATTCTGTCGGCCAAGCAGGTGAACGGCTCCTGCACCGCCCGCAATGCGAGCCAGCCCAGGTCGGCCATCGGATCACCGAAATGAGCCAGCTCCCAATCGACTACAGCGGTGATGCGCCCATCGGCGTAAAGGAAGTTGCCGGGCCCGGTGTCGCCCTGAACGATGACCGGATCGACCTCGGCATCGGGGATGTTGGCTTTCAGCCAGGCCAAACCGAATTCGATCGTCGGGTCTTTGGGGGGATCGCCGAATCGGTACAGTGCCTCCCAACGGGCGATGTCTGCCTGCACGCAGGCCCGCAGCGGACGGCGTGGTTCGTCGATGCGCACCCGCGCAGGGTCGACCCGGTGCAAGGCGGCCAGTTTGCTCATGAACTCGCGTGCGATCGCCAGCCGGGTGCTTTCGTCTTTGAGCCGGGAGAACCATGTTTCACCCTCGACGCGACTGCACAGCAAGGCTTGATGCGTCGGATGGGACGCGACGAGTCGGGGCACCGGTACGTCGGTATCCTGCAGCGCTGCATAGAAGCGAGCCTCGCGGTCGAGCGTGAAGGGATCACCAGTCTTCGCGGGATCTGAGCTATCGAAACGCAAGAAGAGCGCTTCGACGCAGCCGTCGCCGCGTTCGGCGTCCACGAGCCAGGCTTGGCGCCTGCCTCCGCCGGGACGACGCCGGGCGTGAATGTGGCGGGCCCCGGTGACCTCGCACAGCCAGGAGGTGATCGCCGCGGGCAGACCGTCATTCGGTTCGGTGTTGACCGTCATCGTTCAGCCTGCGCCGATGTCGACACTGACGGCATCGATGCGCCCGGTCGAGTCGCCGCGAAGAAACCGCCGCAGGTCGGTGTCGGCCGTGCACACAAAAAGCGTGGTGCCATCGGGCCCACCCAGCTCCACCCCGGTCGCCCACCGTCCGCCCGTGCTGATCACATCGGTTACCTCGCCCCCTTCTACGACTCTGACAAACTTTCCTTCCCGATAGCAGCCGACCCACGCAGCACCGTCGATGTCCACGGCAAGCCCGTCGGGATGCATGCCGGGCAGCCTCGCCCAGGTGCGACGACCCGTGAGGCTGCCGTCGTCGGCGATGTCGAATGCCGTGACGCGTTCGGCAAATGTCTCGTTCACCAACAACATGCGCTTGTCGGTCACGACGGCGCCGTTGGGAAAAGCGAGGTCTTCAGCGTCGCGACTGACCCGCCCGGCCGGCGTCACTCGGACGATGGCACCGCCCGACGGTGCGCGCTGCATATCAGCGGTGACCTTACCGACCACGCCGACGTAAGCGGTGCCGTCCACCGCCACCGCCATGTCGTCACAGTGGCCGCGCGCTACATCACGCAGCTCGGCGTACACCTCGGCACGGCCGTCGCGAACGGCGAGCACACGAGCCGACGTGGTGGCGACGACCAAAGGTGTCCCGTCGGGCAGAAACCCGATGCCGCCGGGCATCTCGTCGAAGCGGGCCAAAGTGCGAACGGTTCCGCCCGCATCGACGGTGCACAACCGCTTGGCGACCATGTCCGAGAACCACAGTTGTCCCGCCCGCCAGCGCGGTGCCTCCGGGAACGACAGGTTGCCAACGAAGGACACCGTGGGCAGCTGCAGCTCACGTACGCCGGTCACTGGCCCCTGCATCCCGGAGGATTCCTCCCTCATGTGCCGACGGGCATTTTCCCGAAAGTGTTGACGCGCATGGTGTCCAGCGACCAACCGATCACGGTGTCCAGCGAAGCGGCAGCCGCTCGAGGCTGTATACGCCGCCCGTGTGTTCCACCACCGCGGCCATGTCGGACACCTCGTAGTCAGGGATCAGTCGATGCCACTCTTCGAGAACGACGGCCATTTCCTGGCGGGCCAAGTGGGATCCGAGGCAGCGATGCGGGCCTGCACCGAACGCGATATGTCGCGGCCGCGGCGCGTCCAAGTCCACCGTGCCGCCACGGGGAAATTCCTTCGGGTCGCGGTTGGCCATGCCCAGCGAGAAGGCGGCGATGTCGCCAGCCTTGACCGGACACCCGTGAAATTCGATGTCGCGGGTCGCGATTCGCGCTGTCTGCACAATCGGATAGGCGCGGACCAGTTCCTCAACCGCCAGCGGGATGATCGACGGGTCGGCCACAATTTTGTGTCGATCCGCTGGATGAGTCGCCAGATGATAAAACGCGTACGACAACTGGCCGGCCACCGTGTCCAGACCGGCCATGAACAGCAGCAGCATGCATGACAACAGGTCGCTGTCCGCTGGCGGCTCACCGTCGATTTTCCACTCGATCGCGTGGCTGACAATATCGTCGCCTCTGCTGGCCGGATCCTGCCGCTTGTGCGCGATCAACCCCCCGAAATAGTTCACCACCTCCATCATCGCGCCCACCGCGATCGAACGGTCAGGATCGGTTTCCGGCGTGCCGTGCAAGATTTTGGACTCCCACACCATAAAGTCGTTCAGCTTGTCGATCGGAAGCCCCATGATCTGCAGGAAGATCGTCGTCGGGAAGACCGAGGCGAATTCGGCATAAAAGTCGCATTCTCCTTTGGCGCGGAACTTTTCGATCAGTTCCACCGCGAACGCGCGTTGCTCGGATTCTTGATTCTTGACCCGGCCCGGCGAGAAGTAGAGCCCCAGGACGTGGCGCCACTTCGTGTGCTCCGGCGGGTCAAGCATGATCGGAATCCACTTATACGGCGGATCCGGCTCCACTGGCACCATGACAGCATTGGAGAACAACTCGGGATGCTGCAGCCCTTCGAGGATCGCGTCGTGATCGGTGAACACCCAATAACCCTGGGCTTCCTCGGCGCGCAAGAACGGCCGGTTCTCGGCTTGAAACCGATCTAGCCGATCGAAGTTGAAGCAGGGGGGATCACCTCCACGGGTGAACTCGTAGACCAGAGCGTTGCTGGGCTGATCACGCATGCTGGAAGGCCTCGATCCTTAGTCGGGTGCGCTCGCCGAAGCCAGCGCCGTCAGTGATGTCGACCGCGATGACATAGCCTAGATCACCAAGTTAACTATGTGAACGCACCGATGATTTTGGGCCGGTGTAGGCAAGGCCTAGGGTCATCGAAGCGGGTGCCGTTTCTACATGGCCTCGGGCGGGTGCGCCTGGCCGGATCGTGATCTAACATGAGTGTCACTTTCGAAAGGTGCTCTGATGTCTGACCGACTGGTCGTCTGTGCAAGCCATAGCCCCGGCAAGGAGCGTGACGTGGAGCGACGCTTCGGGCAGCAATTCCGCGCCGGGCTGGCCGTCGCTGCCGAGCAGGTCGAGCGCTTCGATCCGGACGTCGTTGTGTTGTTCGGCGGCGATCATCGCCGGGCCTTCCGTCACGTGGTACCTGCGTTCGCTGTTGCGTTTTCCGCGTCGATAATCGCCGAGGGTCCGCATCCGGCCGGGGAGCTGTCCGTGCCGTCGGCGCTCGCGCGAGACCTGGCCGAGCACCTGCTGGCTGACGGGTTCGACATCGCGGTCTGCCGCGACATCGGCCTGGACCATGCGTTCGGGCATGCTCTTCGGGATCTTCTCGGCGGCCTGGGCACGAAGCCGGTGATTCCGATCCCGGTGAACTGTGCCACGGCCCCCCTGCCGCATGGGCGCCGTGTCATCGAGTTCGGCGCAGCGATCGCGCGTTTCCTTGACGAGGTTGACCAGCGAGTTGTGCTGATCGGCAGCGGTGGCCTGTCGCATTCGCCCCCGAGTCTCGAAGTCGATGCCTACGACCTCAGCGACGAGCAGCGGGCACGAATCATCGCCGAAGGAATGACCGAAGCGCGCACCAAGATTCGCCCGCAGTGGGATGCCGAAGTTCTGCAGGCATTGACTACGTGGGACGTTGAGGCGCTGATCGCGCTGGTGGACTCGGCGCATGCCCGGGCCGGCGCCGGCGCAAACGAGATCCGCACTTGGGTCGCGGCGGGCGCGGCCGGCGGCGGAAAGCCGGTCACCCCGCTCATTTATGAGCCCGTGGTGGAATGGATTACCGGGATGGCGGTCGCCACTTCGGCGTGACGGTCCTCGAATCAGTCAGTTCGCCTGACCGAAGAATCCCCGCCTAATGCAAGTCAACAGAAGCTCGATCACCTCGTCGTCGTTGAGTGGGTCGGGCAGGTCGGCTGCGGCCTGCGGCACGCGAGTCACCAAGGCGCGCAAGATAAGCGCCGCGACGATCGGGTCGAAACTGAACGGAGCTGGGCGGCTCGTCAACATCCTGGCCGCGCCCAGATCCATCAGGGCCTGTCCATTCTCGCCGATCGCGATCACCGTCGGTTCGTCGGTCACACCCTCGGCCCACGCGCCGATACATCCGGAGTACTGATCGTAGAAGTCGACATAGGTCGCCAACCACCTGCGTAGGGTTGCTTCGTCATTCACGGGGTCGACATGTGAAATCCGCTCCGCGAAGGCCTTTGCGGGAGCATAAAGTTCGGCTGCGATAGCCGTCAGCACATCTTGCTTGTCGCTGAAGTACTTGTAGAAGGTACCGCGGGCGACGTTCGCGGCCGCCACGATGTCGTCCACGCTGGTGCTGCGGTAACCACGAGTGCGGAACTGCTCGGCTGCGGCAGTGGCCAGCGCATTGACGGTGTTGACGGCCCGCTTACTCAACGCGGCGGTGCGATCGCTGATCCCTAAACCCTCGATTTGAGGCTCGGGTGGCACCCCGACCGCGGCCACATCCGCGGCCGGGTCGGCGCTGGCATGAAGGCGAAGCTTGCTCAGCACCGCCTGAGGGGTTTGAGGGAACAGCATGAGCTGGAGAAAAACCGACAGTGTGTCGACCACCGCCTTCGAGCTGCGGCCGTACGCCCTGCCGGTGTGTACGAACAAATTCAACCGGTGTACCAAAGCGGTCATCGTCATGGCCGCCACCTCGACGTCGATACCTTGCACATCCGATGCGGCGAGCCGCTCCGCGATGCGATGGTTGTAGCTCCGTACGAAGCGGGTGATCAGTGGGCGAACCTTGGTGTCCGATGAGGCCACCGCCGTCCACTGGATGAACATCGTGGAGTACTTTTCGAAGACCCAGCTCCACTCCCCCAGCCACCAGTTCAAGTTGTCGAATCCGACGTCATCGGGCCCCAGCGGGCCAATGCGGCGCGCCACCCGTGACAGCGCACTGCCGCACTCGTTGAGCAGTTCCAGGAAAATCTCGTCCTTGCCCTGAAAATACTGGTAAAGGGTGGCGCGGGAGACCCCGGCGGCCTTAGCGATGGCGTCGACCGAGGTATCGAAAAATCCCAGCCGGCCGAACAGATCCAGCGACACCTCGGTGATCCTGGAACGCGTGGTTGCGCCGCGCGCCCCGATCTCCGGGCTAGACGGGCCGTAGCTGCTACGGCGCACGATCGGCGCTTCGGACATGGCCAATTAGCCTATGGTGTCCCCGCTGCGACCGCGCCATGCGGCCATGCGTTTTGGGCGATGAGGAACTCCCCGGTTCCCGTGACTGCGGCCCGACCGGTCTGGCGACGCGCGGCCAGCTCGACCGTCACCCGGTCAAAGTCCCCCTCAGTGCTCACCGCGACGATTTGGCCAGAGCACGTTAGTACGTCACCGGGCCAAACCTGTTCCCGAAACCGCACGCTGAAGCGACGGATGGTGTCCGCGCCAAGCCAATCCGTGACAAAGGTGGCCAGCAGTCCTGCGGTCAACATGCCTTGACCGAAAACGGAAGGATAGCCAGCCGAACGTGCCAGGTCGTCGTCGTAGTGCATCGGATTGAAATCCCCTGAGGCACCCGCATAGCGCACGAACATCTGCCGGGTCAGCGGACCGAACTCGCGCGGCACCGCTTCGGCGCCGACACGCAGCGTCATACCGGTGCTCATCGTGGTGCCGTCTCGATGAAGGTCCCCTTGGCCTCGGCCACGAGTCGGCCATCTGGGGTTCGGTACTCGGTGCTCACGGTGGCAAACCGCATGGTTCCGCCGCGTTTGCCCGGCTTGGCGAATCGCTCGACGATCCGTTCACGCGCGGTCAGCACGTCGCCGGCTTTCGGCAGTGCTCCGTGGAACGTGTATTCCTGTTCGCCGTGCAACAACCGCTTGCGGTCGAAGCCGACGTCGACGCGCGCACCGGGCGGTGCCCAACGCGGCGCTGTTGTCAAGAATGTCGGCGGAATGATCGCGTCCGGTCCACGGTAAGCCGGATTACTCGACTCGGTGGCCGCCGCGAACTCGGCGATCTTTCCTCGCTCGACGATCACTTCCCATTCCTGACCGATTATGGGTTGGGCATTGCGCTCACAAGGTCCGCTCATAGTGACCAATACTGTCAGAAATCTTTCCTGATAGCCTAGCTTGGCTAGGTCTTATCCAAAGTAAAGCTTGTATGAAGATGACATCACTGCCAGAATCGGCGTCTATGATCACGTTCCCGGCGGCTTATGCGCGCGGCAACTGGGTTGCAACCGCCGATGCGCCTGTCGTGGTCAGCTCACCCACGTCCGGCGAACACATCGGCGAGGTGGGCGTCGCAGGAGCCGCCGAGGTCGACGCCGCGGTGGCGGCGGCGCGGACGGCGCTGCACTCATCGCCCTGGTGTGACACCTCCGCAACCGATCGAGCGACTGCGCTGCAGCGATTGGCCGATGCACTTACTGTGCGTAAGGCGATGCTCGCTGACCTGGCGACTTCCGAGATCGGCTCGCCGCGCTCTTGGAGCACGTTCGGTCAGGTGCTGACTTCAATCGGTGTGCTGCGCGCGTATGCCCGGATCACTCCCGACTACCCTTTTGAGTCGACTCGTCTGTCAGCAACCGGTGGTACGGTCGACGTCCGCCAGGTGCCGGTGGGCGTCGTGGGAGCGATCATTCCATGGAATACGCCCTTGTTTATCGCGGCGTTGAAGCTCGGGCCGGCGCTAGCCGCTGGCTGCACCGTCGTGCTGAAGCCGGCGCCTGACGCGCCGTTGAGCATCGGCGTGCTAACCGAAGCCGTCGAGGAAGCAGGCCTGCCACCCGGTGTCGTCAATGTAGTCAACGGTGGAGCAGGCACCGGTGAGCATTTGGTGTCGCATCCGGACGTCGACAAAATCAGCTTCACCGGTTCCACCGCGGTGGGCGCCCAAATCGCAGCAGCATGCGGCGCGCGGATCCGCCGGTGCAGCACTGAACTTGGCGGCAAGTCGGCAGCCGTTGTACTGCCAGACGCCCCGTTGGATCCGACGGTGAGCGGGCTGGTTAGCGGTGTGATGGGCAACAACGGCCAACTTTGCGCTGCGCTGAATCGGATATTGTTGCCCCGCAGCCGCTATGACGAATTCATCACGGCGTTCACGACTGCGGTGGCGAAGTTGAAAGTCGGCGATCCGGCGGATCGGTCCACCGACATCGGGCCGCTGATCAACGAGGCCGCCCGCAACAGGGTGGAGGGTTTCCTGGACCGGGCACGGCGCGACGGCGCGACCGTGTTGACCGGTGGCGAGCGGACTGCCGGCCCTGGATGGTTCATGACTCCTGCTGTGGTCGCCGCCTCCAACGACATGGAGATCGCCCGTGAGGAGGTGTTCGGGCCGGTGGCGGTAGTCATTGGCTACGACGACGACACCGGGGATTGCGCTGCGGTCGACATCGCCAACGACTCGCGATACGGCCTGGTCGGCGCTGTGTGGTCGGCCGACAGCGACCGTGCGGCGGCGGTCGCAGGCCAACTGCGTGCCGGTTCGGTCGCGATCAACTCGACGGCGGTATTGGACTTCGGAAGCCCCTTCGGCGGCTTCAAACAGTCCGGCATCGGCCGCGAGGGCGGCCCGGAAGGCATCGCCGGCTTCGTCGAGTATCAGGCGATCATCAAATAGGAAGGATCGTGATGCAGACGCAGGCTGCGGTGCTGTGGGAGCGCAATACCGCCTGGTCCATTGAGACGATCGACCTCGACCCGCCGAAGGCCGAGGAAGTCCTCGTCGAGCTGCACGCCTCGGGGATGTGTCACTCCGATGACCACCTTGTTACCGGCGACATGCCGATCAGGCTGCCCTGCATCGGCGGCCACGAAGGCGCAGGGGTCGTCAAAGCCGTCGGCGATCACGTGACTTGGCTTAAGCCGGGCGACCATGTGGTGTTCAGTTTCATCCCGTCGTGTGGCCGGTGCCCGTCATGCTCGACCGGCCACCAGAGCTTGTGCGACCTTGGCGCCAAGATCTACTCGGGAATGCAGATATACGACGAGACCGCGCGCCATCACGCCAGGGGCACAGATCTGGCGCTGGCGTGCGGCATCGGATCATTCGCGCACCACACCGTCGTCCACGAGGCGAGTTGCGTCAAGATCCCGGACCATTACCGCCTGGATCTTGCCTGCCTACTGGGGTGCGGCTTCGTTACCGGCTGGGGCTCCTCGGTGTATGCCGCCGACGTGCGCCCAGCCGACACCGTGGTCGTAGCCGGTGTAGGTGGCATCGGCGCGGCCGCGGTACAAGGTGCCCGATTGGCCGGTGCCCGAACCATCACGGTCATCGATCCCTCAGAATTCAAGCGCGATCAGGCACGCAAGATGGGTGCTACCCACACCGCAGCCGACTGGGATGAAGCCAAAGAGGTTGTGGCCGAGGCGACTTGGGATCGCGGGGCCGACAAATTCATCTGCGCCTTGGGAGTTGGCGACGGCAAGTTGGTCGCACAGGCCCTGGCGATGACCGCAAAACGCGGGCGGCTGGTGGTGACCAACATCCATCCGATGCTGGAGCGTGATATCCGGGCCAATCTGATGGATCTCACATTGACCGAAAAACAGATCGTCGGAACCTTGTACGGCTCTGGCAATCCACGTGCCGACATCCCGAAAATCCTCGAGTTGTTCAGCGCCGGCCAGGTGGATCTCGAGTCGATGGTCACCAGGACCTACCCGCTGGAAAAGGTCAACGACGGCTATGCGGACATGCACGCCGGAGCAAACATCCGCGGCGTCCTTCTTTATCCGCCCGCCCATTAGGTCGCCGCCCAGTAGCTGAGGGCCGCAAGCTCGCGCCTGGCCGCCCATGGCAGGCTGCGACATTACCTAATGTGAACGCAATTGTCAGATACGACGTCTAGTCGGCATGATCAATGAATGCCAAGTCAAAAGGCGTCGCACTCTGCCTGCGTGTTCGATGATCTATCTGGTGTTGCCATTAGGTGACACTGATGCCAGAATCTAACTGTGCCCGTGACCGACACCAGCGAACTCGAATTCCGCTCGCTGATCGACTTGCAATGGTGGCAGGAACATCCAGACGAGCGTTCTGCGCTCTACGCGCGGCTACGGGACGAAGGCCGGCCGGTGTTCGTCCGCACCAACGCCCCCGACTCGCCGACGGCTCGCGGCTTCTGGGCAGTGGGACGCCACGCCGACATCCTCGACATCAGCCGTCGCCCCAGGGACTTCTGCTCCGGTGGCGGCACCCAGATTTTCAACCAGACCCAAGAGATGCGGGAGTACCGCGGGTCGATCATCGACATGGATGACCCGGAGCATATGCGGCTCCGCAAGATCGTGTCGCGCGGCTTCACTCCCAAGATGCTTGCCAAGATGCGGGGCCTCGTCGAGGAGACAACCGCCGAGATCCTCGACGAGATGCGCTCATCGGGTGAGTGCGATTTCGTCGACACATTCGCGACCTTGTTGCCGCTGCGGATCATCGACACCATGCTCGGTGTCCCGCGGGAACACGAAAAATTCATCCTACGCGCAAGCAACGTCGTTCTGGCAGCCTCTGATCCGGAGTATGTCCCGGATCAGAGCGTCGCCGGCATCGAGGCGGCGCTAGCCGAGAACAGTGAGCGCCTGATAGCGCTACTGCGGGGAATCGCCGAGAACCGCATCGCCAATCCGACTGATGATGTGATCAGCAAGCTAGTGACCTCCGACGAGGAGAACCTGACCCCACAGGAGATGGCGAAGTTCTTTATTCTTCTGCTCGGAGCAGGAAACGAGACCACCCGCAATGCGCTGACCCACGGTGTGCACATCCTCAGCCGCCACCCGAAGCAACGCGATCGCTTGCTGGGCGACTACGACAACCTCGCACCGACCGCGATCGAAGAGATTCTCCGCTACGCCAGTCCGGTGATTCACATGCGCCGCACGGTGACCGCCGACGGGGTGACGCTGGAATCGGGAACACACACCTTCCGCAAAGGCGACAAGGTCGTCATGTGGTACCCGGCGGCCAACCGAGACCCGGCGGTGTTCGGAAACCCCGAAGTATTCGACATCACCCGGGCACCCAACAACCACGTCGCCTTTGGCGGTCCCGGGCCGCACTACTGTCTGGGTGCCCACCTGGCCAGACTCGAACTCGACGTCGCGTTCAAGATGCTTTACGACCGGTATCCGGACCTCACCTCGACAGAAGAGCCGGTGATGTTGCGCTCAAACTTTTTGAACGGCATCAAGCATCTGCGGGTTACCTATACACCATGACCTCTCAACCCGGTGTGCTGTCGGAAACTTGCGGCGGCATCATGACCATCACGCTGAACAGACCTGAGGCCGCCAACGCGCTGCGACCTGATGACCGTGACGCGGTCATCGCGCTGCTGAGCGCCGCCGACGCCGACGCCGACGTGCGCGTAGCGGTGCTGCGTGCCAACGGTAAACACTTCTGCGCCGGTGCCGATATGGCCTCGCTTGCCGACCGCCGTAGCACGGTGGATAAGCAGGTGCTTGACCCGATGCGGCGCATCATGAACGGTGCCCAGAAGCTGGTCGCCGCTGTGCTTGACTGCAGCAAGCCGGTGATCACCGCAGTGCAAGGTGCGGCCACCGGTTTGGGCGCCCACCTGGTCTACGCTTCAGACCTCGTCATCGCGACGGAAAACGCCTACTTCGCTGAATCTTTCGTGAAGCGGGGCTTGGTCGTCGACGGCGGGGGCTGCTATCTACTGCCGAGGCGAATCGGGATGCAGAAGTCAAAGGAGATGGCGTTCTTCGGTGAAAAGCTCACCGCCTCAGAGGCGTTGGCCCTAGGCCTGGTCAACCGCGTCGTAACACCCGGCGAACTCGACTCCGCGGTGGCGCAATTCGCCGAGCGACTGGCCGCGGCACCCACCACCGCGATCACGCTCACCAAGCGCCTGCTCAACGACTCCCCCGACAGCAACCGCGCGAATGCGTTCCTGGCCGAGGCGATGGCCCAGGAGGTCCAGTCGTATGCGCATGACTCGAAGGAAGGTGTGCAAGCCTTCATCGAGAAGCGATCAACCAAGTTCACCGGGCGGTGACGACAATGGCCAGAGCGGACATCCCGACGATCGACCCGGCAAGCGCGCCCTACTGGGAAGCGGCGCGCCAGGGTCGGCTTTTGATCGCCAAGTGCGGGGCGTGCTCCAACGTTCACCATTACCCGCGACCGGTGTGCCCGTACTGCTGGAGCGACGACGTGTACCCCGTGCAAGCCAGCGGCAACGGCACTTTGTACACCTATTCGACAGTCTATGTGAATGACCTGCCGCCGTTTTGCGACCGACTGCCCTACGTCGTCGCCATCGTCGAGCTGGCCGACGGACCGAAACTGATGACGATGATCGAAGGCGCACCGCCCGAGCAACTGCGAATCGGACAGGCGGTGACCGCCTCCTTCCGGCCAGTCGACGATGATCCCGACTCGCCGTTTCTGACCGTCTTCACCCCAATCGAGGAGACAGCATGACAGGACTGCTCGACGGCAAGATCGCCCTGGTGACCGGGGCCGGGCACGGCATCGGCCGCGGGCACGCGCTCGAGTTGGCAAAGCACGGCGCCACCGTGGTCGTCAACGACCTCGGCACGACATTGTCCGGCGAAGGGTCGGGAAAGGTTGCCGACGAGGTCGTGCAGATCATCGAAAGCCGCGGCGGCAAAGCCGTTTCCGATTTCGCCGACGTCGGCGACGAGCAACAGGTCGAGCTCATGGTCGAGCGTGCCTATTCACAACTGGGTCGTCTCGACATCGTCGTCAACAACGCCGGCATCGTCCGCGATAAGGCGATCTGGAACATGACCGTCGACGATTTCGACCGTGTCATGCGTGTTCACGTCCGCGGCAGTTGGCTCACCAGCCGCGCCGCGGCGCGCAAGTGGCGCGCCGCGGCGAAGGCCACCAACGGCCGCATCTACGGACGAATCATCAACACCACCTCAGGCGCCGGGCTGCACGGCAATTTCGGGCAGACGAATTACAGCGCGGCCAAAGCGGCGATCGTCGGCCTGACTTTGACGCTGAGCCTAGAACTTGCCTCGATCGGGGCGACTGCCAACATCATCAGCCCCGGTGGTCGTACCCGCATGTCGGCGTCGATGCCGGGCGCGGACTCACCGATCGAACCTGATCAACTCAGCGAAGACGAGTTCGATCCTAAAGACCCGTCGCTGAGCTCGCCGGTAGTGGCTTGGCTGGCCAGCCCGCAGGCCGGCCACATCAGCGGGCAGGTGATCCGTGCACTCGGCGAGGACCTCCAGCTTCTCAAGGGATGGCACCCCGCCGCCGCCGTGTCGAACGGCGCAAAACGTTGGAATGCCGAGACACTCGGCGCGATCATGGCCACCGACCTGTTCGGCACCCGTAACCCTGGCCTTCGACTGGGTGGCTGACAAGCGCGGAGCTACCGAATTGATTACTGACGCCCAGGAAGCGTTCCACCGGGTCCACTTGGGCTCCGCGCCCACCAACCTGCCACTCGCTACACCACGTCGATGGATTGAGGGGTTAGACGGTGTCCCCTCGGCGACGGTCCTGGAGCCCAATTCGCCGTTCTCGGCGGGAATCACGAGGCTGGGCCGCCCACCGTCAGGATGGCTCGGCTAGGCCATGGAAGCGGCGGATCGTGCGGTCGAGGCGGCGCCCGATGGTCTCGGCGGCGCGACGGTTTGCCGGGTCGCGGAATTGGCCGTCGGCGCCGAAGAGGTCGTCGGCCACGTAGAAGATGTCGTTGCCGGGGAGCACGACGGCGCCAAGCGTTGTGAGCAGGCGGGTTAGCTCGGCCAGGGCACCGTGCCCGTTGCCCTCGAGGCAGGCGCAGGCCCTGGCGACGAGCTTGTATGTGAAGTTGTCGAGCGGCGCCTCGCCGGGCGCGCATCGGGTCAGCCAGTCGATCAGGTTCTTGAGCATGCCAGGTATTGAGCCGCCATACTCCGGCGTGGCGACCAGCCAACCGTCGGCCCATCGGATGTGCTCCTTGAGCCGCAGAAGATTTTCCGGAAGCGGCACATCGTGGGGCCCGCTGACTCGTTCCCCTTGGTCGAAGAGGCGGTGCGGATCGCTATTCGTCGCATCGAAGAGATCGGCGTCGAGCACCGGGACCGGGTACACCTTGAGGTCGAGGAAGCGGACCTCCGCGCCGGCGAGCTCAGCACCCGCAGCCATCGCCCGCGCCAGCTTCTTGTTGCTCGAATCGGTCCGCAGGCTGCCGGCGAACGCGATGATCCGCGGGCGTCTGGGCTCCATGAGGTGCGTACTCTATCGTGTAGCCGCCTTCTGAGCCGCAGCCCGTACTGTTCGCCGAATTCGACCAAACCGGTGCCCTTTCGGCACCGTATGGTGGCGCGTCACCTTCGCCGACACCTCGTGGCCCAGGCCACCGCATCAGCACCAGCATTACCGCCGGCGTCTATCCGCACATCTATCGCGTGGCTCTCGGTTGGATGCCAACGCCCGCAGCGCAACCCGGTCCAGCTTCAGCATCGGCGTCAGCGGGAGTTCGTCGACAACCACGACTTCATCCGGCGCCTTGTAATCGGCCAGGTGCCGTTTGACGTGGTCACGCAGTTCCGTTAGCGGCGGCGGATCGCCCGATGCCACCACGAAGGCCACGCCGATCTCTCCGATCACCGGCGCGGGGCAACCGACGACCGCGGCCGCCTTCACACGCGGGTGCTCGCCAAGCACGTTCTCGACCTCGACCGGATGAATCTTGTAGCCACCGCGGATGTACACCTCATCCGCGCGCCCGACAATTACGAGGTTGCCGTCGTCGCGCAGGACCCCGATGTCGCCGGTACGCAGCCAGCCGCCACGCAACACCGATGCCGTCAACTCGGGATCACGCCAGTAGCCGCGCATCACGCACGGCCCGCTCACCTCGACGACACCGATCGGTCCGTCACCGCAGACGCGCACGGCCATGGTCGGCGCGGGGCGCCCGACAGTTTCAAACTGGACCTCGGGCGGATCGTCGGGCGCGGTGCCGCAAATGGTCGGGCATTCGGTCATCGCGTAGCGTACGACCAGCGGAACCCCGATCCGGTCCGCGACGGCGCGCACCAGCTCGGGCGACGCAGGCGCCGTGGCCGCGACTCCGATGCGCAGATCCGGCACGACGTCCGGGCCGACACCGTCGGTCTCGAGCAGCTTCGCCCACTGAGTCGGCACTGCGCCGGCGACGGTGATGCGCTCGTCGCGCAGGATCGACAACATCGCCGCGGCCGACCATGGAGCCGGCGGGATGACTAAGGTGATGCCCCACATCAACTGGTCCCACAACTTGAACATGTAGCCGGCGTGCGCGAACGGAGTCGAGGTCAAGCGGCGATCGTACGGCGCGCTCATCACGCCGGCCGCGCGCGCAGCGGCGGCCAGGTTGGCGGCGTCGAACACCGCGCCCTTGGGTGCACCGGTTGTTCCGCTAGTGAAGATGACGGTCACCGGATCGGCGGAGTCCACCCCGACCGCAGGTAACCAATCGCGGCCTTGGCACTGCTGTGACAAGCTCTGCCGGGACAGCACGGGCCGGTCCGAAGTGCTGATGGCCCCCATTCGATCGTCGGCCACGATCAGCGCGGGATCAGCTTGCTTCACAATCGCATCGATATCGCGGGGACCCAGGCGGGTGTTCAAGCCAACCGTGATCGCACCAAGCATCGCTGCGGCCGCATAACACGTTGCGTAGTCGATTCCCGACGGCAACCACAGCGCGACAACGTCGCCCTTGCCGACTCCGGAGTCGGCCAGCTGACCGGCGACTGCACGGGCCCGACCGACCCAGTCGGCGAAGGTGATTCGCCCGGCGGGTTCCACGTAGGCTTCCCGGCCACCGTGCACGACGGCGGCGGCCTCGAGCAAGGCACGGGTGTCGGCGAACGCCGCATCCAGCGGCGCACGCGCCATCACGGTTCCTCGCTGCCGAGAATCATGGTGCCGCTCGAGCAGAACCACCCGCCTGTGGCGCTGACACAGGCGATCTTCGCATTCGGCACCTGGCGTGGGCCGCAGTCGCCCCGAAGCTGACGGACCGCCTCCACGAGAAGAAACAGACCACGCTGCCCTGGATGGCAAGCCGACAGGCCTCCCCCGTCGGTATTGGTGGGCAGTTCACCGCCGAGGCGCAGCGATCCCTTTTCGATAAACGGGCCACCCTCGCCTTTCGGGCAGAAGCCGAGGTCTTCGACGGTGCAGAGCAGCATGTAAGTGAAGGCGTCGTAAAGTTCGGCGACGTCGACGTCGGCGGGCCCGACACCCGCGCGCTCGAACGCCAGCGAGCCGCTGACCGCCGCCGGGCCGACTGTCATGTCATCCCACTGCGACGTCAGCATGTGCGACGTCGCCTCAGCTGAGCCCAGCACCCACACCGGCCGCGAGCGCAGGTCCCGGGCTCGATCCGCGCCTACCAGCACCACCGCCGCGCCGCCATCGCTGCGAATACAGCAGTGCAGCTTGGTGAACGGGTCGGCGATCATCGGCCCGGACAACACGTCCTCGACGGTGATCGGATCGCGGTAATAGGCCTCGGGGTTGTCGGCGGCGTTGAAACGGGCCGACACCGCCACCTCGGCCAGCTGCTCGATGGTGGTGCCGTAGGTGAACATGTGCCGGCGGGCGGCCATCGCGTATTTCGAAATCAGTGTGTGCCCGTAGGGTGCTTCCCACTGCAGCGGCCCGCGGGCTCCCCAATTGATGTTCGCTGCGCGCAGGCCTTTTCTGAGATCCGAGCGCGCCGTGGAGCCGTAGGTCAGCAGCACCACGTTGGCGTGGCCGGCGGCGATGGCGTCGGCGGCATGGGAGCCCATCACCTCCCATGCCGCGCCCCCAACCGCCGTGGAGTCGACCCAGCGCGGGCGCAGCCCCAGGTATTCGCCAACGTCGACCGGTGGCAGCGTGCCCTGCCCCGTCGACGCCAGCCCGTCCACGTCGGCCGGCGACAGACCTGCGTCGGCCAGCGCACGTCGGCTTGCCTGTGCCATCAGCTCATAGGGGCTCTTGTCGTCGACACGGCCCACGTCCGACAGCGCCACCCCGGCGATCGCGACCACGCCACTCACGGTGCGCCGCCCTGTGCGAGCAGCTCGGCCAGCGCGTCGGCGGGCTCGATGAAAAGGTGGCAAAACACGTGTGCGCGTTTCAGGTACAGATGCATGTCATTTTCGAAGGTGTATCCCATACCGCCGAACACCTGGATGCCGGACGCAGCGTTGTCGACGGCCGCCGAGCCGGCGACGATCACCGCGGACAACACCTGCATCGCTGCATCGGCGCGCTGGCTGTCCAATGCGATTGCGGCAAAAAAGGTTTGAGCTTGAGCGGCTTCGGCGCACAGGGTCATGTCCACACAGCGGTGTTTGATCGCCTGATTGGCTCCGATCGGCTTGCCGAACTGGATACGGGTTTTGGCATGATCCGTCGCCGCCTGCGCAGCGGCGGTAGCCAACCCCGTCAGGTAAGCCGCCGAGAGCACCACTGCACGGCCCCAGATCCAGTCTGAGTCCGCGGGCAGCCAATGCAGTGGCTCGGCGCACTGAACTGTCGCCGACGCCATCCGCGCAGCAGGATCAGCGGAGTTCAGGGCTAGGGGTGCGCCTACCTTCACGATGGCGACCCGCGCAGCTCCGCTGCGCGCCACCAGCAGCGCGTAGCGCGCGCCCGCCGGATCGAATAGGTCGAAGGTGCCCTTGACTTGGCGCGGCTCACCATGGCCGCGCATGACCGCAAGCGCGACAAGTGCGCGCCCCGAGCCGATCTCGTGGGCACGCTCACGGTCACCGCACATCGCGGCGACCCGCGCGGCCAGGGTCGCGGCGAGGAATGGCCCGGGTGCGAGCCGCTTGCCGAGCTCTATGTGCAGCAGCACCTCGTCGTCGAACGCCCTGCCCGCACCGCCGAGGTCCTCAGGCAGCCCGAGGCTCAGCAGGCCCATCTCGGCGCCTTCGCGCCACGCGTTGGTCCGCACCGCCGACTGCGCGTCGCGGTCGGCGCGGATGTTTTCCACAGGCATTCGGGCCGTCAGGAATTCGGCTGCGGCATCTGCGATCTCAAGTTGTTCGGCGCTGGGCAGGAGATTCATCGTGGTCCCTGTGTCTACCGCGGCAGCCCGAGGACACGTTCCCCGAGAATGTTTCGCTGGATCTCCGACGTCCCGCCGCCGATCGACTGAGAAAACGACCAGTAGTAGTAG
>NZ_CAXUCH010000069.1:0-10072 GCF_964249325.1 uncultured Mycobacterium sp.
CGCGAGGATCTAAAGACCAGGCCGATCCGCCGCCCCGGCCGGGGCGGCGCGAACTGCGCCAGGCCGAGCCGGCTGCGCGCCGCCTCGACGGGCACCGCGCTCTGCGGAATCAACGTCACGCCCAACCCTCCGGTGACGCACTGCACCGCCGTCGCGAGCGACGCGGCCCGGGTGTCGGCCAGCTCGGCCCGGATACCGACCTTGTGGCACACGTCCAGCGCCTGATCGCGCAAGCAGTGGCCCTCGTCGAGCAACAGCAACGGCAGCTGCGCCAGCGCCGCCGGCGGTACTCGTCGCTTGCCGGACAGCGGATGCCCCGGCGGTAGTGCAAGCACGAAATCCTCGTCGTAGATCGGTATCTCGGTAATTCCGCTGGTCTCGGCCGGCAAGGCGATCAGCGCGGCATCCAACGTGCCTCCGCGCAACGCGGCCAGCAGCCGTTCGGTTTGATCCTCGACCACCCGCAACGTCAGCCCTGGCAGCCGATCGGCAAGCCCGCCCAGCACCGTCGGAAGTACGTATGGGGCTACCGTGGGGATCAGCCCCAGCCGCATGCTGCCCTGCAGCGCATCGGCTGTCCCGGCCGCGGCCGCGGTGAACCCGTCCACAGCATCGATCACTGCTTGAGCGTGTGGCAGAAGCTCCCTGCCCTCGGGTGTCAAAAAGACACGACGTGTCGACCGCTCGATCAGCTGGACGCCCAGGCCGATTTCCAGGGCCGCCAGCGCCTGCGACAACGTCGACTGGCTGACACCGAGAGTGGTTGCTGCGCTGCCGAAGTGCTGCTTTTCCGCCACCGCCGCAAACGCACGCAGGCCGGCAATGGTCGGTTGATAACTCTTATCGGTCATACCTATGAGTATAGTGGGATATATCACCTTTAATTCTAAGTGCGGTTTCGGCAGGATGGTGGTGAGTAAATCCGATCTTGAACTTGAGGAGCGACATGGCCCTGTTGAGCATTGGCGACCAGTTCCCCGCCTACCGGCTCACCGCATTGATTGGCGGTGATCTGTCGAAGGTCGACGCCCAGCAGCCCGGCGACTACTTCACCACCATCTCCAGCGACGACTACCCGGGAAAGTGGCGGGTGATCTTCTTCTGGCCGAAGGACTTTACATTCGTGTGCCCGACGGAGATCGCCGCCTTCGGCAAGCTGAACGACGAGTTCGAGGTCCGCGATGCCAAGGTCTTGGGTGTCTCGGTGGACAGCGAGTTCGTGCACTTCAACTGGCGCATCCAGCACGAGGATCTCAAGAAGCTGCCGTTCCCGATGCTGTCGGACATCAAGCGCGAGCTCGTTGCGGCTACCGGAGCGCTCAACGACGACGGTGTGGCCGACCGGGTCACCTTTATCGTCGACCCCAACAACGAAATCCAGTTCGTTTCGGTGACGGCCGGTTCCGTGGGCCGCAACGTCGACGAGGTGCTGCGTGTGCTCGACGCCCTGCAGTCCGACGAGCTGTGCGCCTGCAACTGGCGCAAGGGTGATCCGACCATCGACGCCGGCGAACTACTCAAGAAGTCGGCGTAAGCGGTGCGCAGCTCGAAGTGATGAGGAGGAGCGGCGCATGAGCCGCGCCGGCGACGATGCAGAACGAAGTGATGAGGAGGAGCGGCGCATGAGCCGCGCCGGCGACGATGCAGAACGAAGTGATGAGGAGGAGCGGCGCATGAGCATCGACAACCTCAAATCCGCGCTGCCCGAGTACGCCAAGGACCTCAAGCTCAACCTGGGCTCGATCACCCGCACCACAGCGCTGGGCGAAGAGCAGCTGTGGGGCACACTGCTGGCCAGTGCGGCCGCGACGCGAAACGCGCAGGTGCTGGCTGAGATTGGCGCGGAGGCGGCCGATCACCTGTCCGCCGAGGCCTATCAAGCCGCGTTGGGCGCGGCGGCCATCATGGCGATGAACAATGTGTTCTATCGTGCCCGCGGCTTCCTCGAGGGCCGGTATGACGACCTGCGGCCCGGATTGCGGATGAACATCATCGCCAATCCCGGTGTGGGCAAAGTCAGTTTCGAGCTGTGGTCGTTGGCGGTGTCGTCGATCAACGGGTGCCCGGACTGTCTTAACGCGCACGAGCGCACCCTGCGCGAAGCGGGAGTGGACCGGGAAGCGATCTTGGAGGCGTTGAAGGCCGCGGCGACTGTCGCGGGGGTGGCGCAAGCGGTCACCAGTGCCGAGGCGCTGGCTGGCGTCAGCTGACCTCCAATTCGGCCCGTAGACTTCCGGCCGTGCCTTCGTGGGTTGATCACGTGATCTGGTGGCAGGTCTATCCGCTCGGTTTCGTGGGCGCCTTTCCCGCACAGCAGCCGCCGGATTCAGGCGAACACCGGCTGCGGCGAATTGCCGAGTGGTTCGACCACGCGATCGCCTTGGGCGCATCCGGGATCGCGTTAGGGCCGATTTTCGCCTCGCGCACACACGGCTACGACACCACCGACCATTACCGCATCGATCCGCGCCTCGGTGACGACGGCGACTTCGACCACCTGGTCAGCGAAGCGCACCGACGCGGCCTGCGGGTGCTGCTCGACGGCGTGTTCAACCACGTCGGCGTTGACTTCCCGCGGTACCGCGAGGCGCTGCACGACGATGCGTCAGCGGGCTGGTTTCGTGGACGCCCCGGCCATTTTCATGTCTTCGAAGGCCATGGCGATCTGATCACGTTGAACCACGACAACCCAGAAGTCGCCGACTACACCGTCGACGTCACGCGGTATTGGCTGCGGCGCGGTGCGGACGGCTGGCGCTTGGACGCGGCTTACGCTGTGCCGCACCGGTTCTGGGCGGACGTGCTGCCGCGGGTCCGCGACAGCCACCCGAACGCCTGGTTTCTGGGCGAGCTCATCCACGGCGACTACGCGGCCGTGGTGGCAGAGGCCCGCTTCGACTCGGCCACTCAATACGAACTGTGGAAGGCGATTTGGAGCAGCCTCAACGACGGGAATTTCTACGAGCTGGACTGGGCACTGCAACGGCACAACACCTTTCTGGCCAGCTTCGCGCCGCTGACCTTCATCGGCAATCACGACGTCACCCGCATCGCCAGCCAGCTCGAGAACCCCGATCACGTGGCGGTTGCCCTCGCGATTCAGATGACGGTGGGCGGCATTCCCAGCGTGTATGCCGGTGACGAGTTCGGCTATCGCGGCGTCAAGGAGGAGCGGTTCGGCGGCGACGACGCGGTGCGTCCGGAGTTCGGCTCTCCCCCGGTTCCGGTCGACGCACGCGGGGCGCAGTTATGGTCGCTGCACCAGTACCTCATCGGACTGCGCCGGCGCCACCCGTGGCTGCATGCCGCGTCGACAACCGCGTTGCGGCTCGATAACCGGCACTACGTGTACCAGACGCGCTGCGGCGACGACGCCCTGATCGTGGCGCTCAACATCGATGACGCTCCGCTGCAGGTAGGTGTTTCGCGTGCCGAAGTGCTAGCCGGGTCAACGGCGCCGCCCCAGGAAGTTGTCGACGCGGTGGTGGTCGAACCACACGGCTGGCGAATACTGCGCCCTCTCGGAGGGCCTACCTGAGCCGCTGGAGCGTCAGCGGGTCTTCCTCGCTGTCGTAGTACTTGTCGAGCAGCGGGACGAAATCCTTGTTGTCGTGGGCGGCGTGGGCGAAGAGCGTCATCGACGACCGCAATTTGGGGTCGTCGGGAGAGCCGAAGATGTCATGGATCGAGCGGCCCTGTATTGCGTTGACCAGCCGCGTGCATTCCCGTAGCCGCGGGCCGAGCACGTCGTGGGTTAGATAGGCCCGGGCCTCGTCCAGCGAGGAGATCGCATACCGCGCGGCCATTGGGCTGCTGCCCAGCCCGGAGACCTGCGGGAAGATGAACCAGATCCAATGGCTGCGTTTGCGGCCAGCGCGCAGCTCCTCGACTACGGTGTGATAAACGCGAGCCTGCGCGTCGAGAAAACGCTGCAGATCGAAGGGGTCGGTGTCGGATTCCATGTCACCACGGTTGCACAGACGGGTTCCGAAAGTCCGCGACCTTACGCCGCTGATCCGCTTCCGCAAACCCCGACTCGACCGCACCCAAAGGCGGCTCGACGCCGCACTGACCATCGACGACCTGCGGCGCATCGCCAAACGACGCACACCGCGGGCGGCGTTCGACTACACCGACGGCGCCGCCGAAGACGAGATTTCGTTGGACCGTGCGCGACAGGCGTTCCGCGACATCGAGTTTCACCCCGCAGTCCTGCGCGACGTCAGCAGCGTTCGGACCGGCTGGGATGTCCTCGGCCGACCGGTCGCGTTGCCGTTCGGGATCGCGCCGACCGGGTTTACCCGGTTGATGCACACTGAAGGCGAGATTGCCGGGGCGCGGGCAGCGGCTAGGGCCGGAATCCCGTTCGCGCTCTCGACGCTGGGCACCGCCTCGATCGAGGACATCGCGGACGCTATTTCTCAGGGCCGCAAGTGGTTTCAGCTCTATATGTGGCGCGACCGCGATCGGTCGATGGCGTTGGTGCGGCGAGCCGCCGAGGCGGGCTTCGACACGCTGCTGGTCACCGTTGACGTACCGGTCGCCGGCGCGCGGCTACGCGACATCCGCAACGGGATGACGATCCCGCCGTCGTTGACGCTGCGCACCGTGCTCGACGCTGTTGTCCACCCGCGGTGGTGGTTCGACCTCTTGACCACGGAGCCATTGGCGTTCGCGTCGCTGGACCGCTGGCCGGGCACCGTCGCCGAATACCTCGACACCATGTTCGACCCGAGCGTCACGTTCGACGATTTGGCGTGGGTCAAGACCCAGTGGCCCGGCAAGCTCGTGGTCAAGGGAATCCAAAGCCTCGACGACGCCCGCGCCGCGGTAGAGATCGGTGTCGACGGCATCGTGTTGTCCAATCATGGTGGCCGCCAACTCGATCGGGCCCCGGTACCATTTCATCTGTTGCGCCCGGTGGCACGCGAGTTCCGCGGCCACACCGAGATCCTGCTGGACACGGGAATCATGTCCGGCGCCGACATCGTCGCCGCGATCGCGCTCGGTGCGCGGTGCACCCTGATCGGCCGGGCGTACCTGTACGGGTTGATGGCCGGCGGCGAGGCCGGCGTGCAGCGCGCTATCGGCATCCTGTCCGGTCAGCTGACCCGCACCATGCGGCTGCTCGGCGTCACCTGCCTGGAGGAGCTGTCGCCCAAGCATGTGACGCAATTGCGGCGTGTGGTGCCGTTATCCACAGCTTGACGGCCGTAGCCGTTCCTTGGACGACCTCGAAAGCAGCGAAACCCAATTACATAAGCGGTAGCGTCATCGGCTGGGCTGTCGACGGTATGTGCCGAGCCTTCGCCCCAGCAGCCACGTGACAGCAGGCAACAATGAAGGGCTGCATCGTGGCAGGAGTCGCTGCACTACTGATGGCCGCAGAACTCATCGCCTCAGCGCCGCGGGCCAGCGCCGGCTGCCAGTACGGAGGATCCGTACTCAGCAAGTGCGATGGACCCGTCCAGCCTGACGGCACCTGGCAACGTTGCGTGGCGGTTACCCGCTTGGTTCCTAGCGGTATGAGTTCTTACCTCGTGCCCGACAAGCGCTGCGATGGGTCCTGACCAGCACCCTGTTGACCTCGCCTTCGCCGACCCGCCGACGCACATCGACGACTGAGCCGCGAACGGCTTAGCGCAGTTGGCCGCCCCCTGGGCCGACACTTAGGCCGGCACCGCGCTAAGCCTGGGCGCGCTGTCGACGGTTGCTGAACGGATGTTGTCGGCCTTGTCGAGCCCGGCCAATTCACGCCACGAGCGGATTGCCTGACGGGTGAGCTCGACGATGCGGCTTGCCATCGTCCCTTCGCGTGCCATGGCGTGGGCACGCAACGCGTGCGACGTCACTTCCTCGACAGTGACCCGAAGGTGGCTGTCGACAAGCGCGGTCGACTCGCATGCGGCCCGGACGGCATACCATGCGGGGCCTTCCAGCGACGAGCTGGTAGCACGGGCGGCGCGCTCGGCAGCCTCGCACTTCGCGAGGGGCGGCATATCGCCCGACGCAGCGGCTCGATGCAGGTCGGCGATGTCCACGATCGCTTTGATCGAACTGAGTTTGGCGTACCGAACGACTCCCCAGCTCGGGTGGGCCAACAAGTCGGCTAGCCAGGCGTGTACGACGCTGTCAGGAGCATCAGCGGTTCCCACGGTCTGCCAGGCGAGGTCAAGGGCGAGCACGCTGTTCTCTGGTGACAGATAACCGTCGGGCCCGGCCAGCAGGTCGTTGCACGCTTGAACCAGGGCCGTCAGTGGACGGGCCGAGCAGGACGGGAAGTCGGTGATCTGCGCATCGCCGTTGATGTAGGAAATCACGTTCATTGCACACCCTTTGCCTGATCCGGGCAGGTGGGATCCTTTGGCCAACCTCAGCGGATGAGTGATGCGGTCGAGATCCATTTCGGTTGGCTCCTTTCGCCTTCCACTGCCAGATAGACCAGCTGGTTACTCGCTAAGACGGCCGAAACGCGCTTTTCGTTCACCCCGCTTGAGGTCATTGTCGTAACCGGCTTAGACGGTTACAGCTTGCACCCATCAGTGAAACCTGTCAAGGTGGTTACGTGAAGTTCATTTTTGTGAGCGGACGGCCCAGCCTTGACTTCGCAGGCACGCTGAAATTTCGAGAAAGCTCAGCCTCCGAAGAGCTGTTGACGCAACCCGAACTGTTATCGGAATGGGCAATTCAGGCGGGGTTACTCGATGCGGCCATCCCCGTGACTGCCGACGAGCTCGCCGACGCGATCGCGCTGCGCGAGGCCATTTATCGGACCGCCACCGCCCGCCTCGAACACCGCCGACCCAAACCCGGCGACGTCGACCTGCTCAACGAGCAGGCAAGCCAACGCAGGCTTACGCCGCGATTGCACCGGACCGGATCTGTCCGCCGTGAGGGCAGCACGTCGCAACTGCTCGCGACCCTGGCCGCAGACCTGCTCGACCTTCTCGCCGGAGCCGACATCGAGCGCGTCAAACGCTGCGCGCACCCGCGTTGCACACGCCTGTACGTGGACTCGTCGCGAGCGAAGAACCGGCATTGGTGCGGGATGACCACCTGCGGCAATCGCGCCAAGGTCGAAGCCTTCCGAGCCCGCCAGCGCGCCGCTGACCGGTCGCCGGCGTGACGGTACTTACGGCTGGTTGTCCTAGCGGCTTTTCGCCGACGAGTGCCCACCGCGCACCGGATTCACCTGGATCCGGTCAGGGCGACTGTAGACGTTCATCGACGTGCCCCGTAAGAACGCCACCAGTGTCAGCCCCGATTGGCTGGCCAGGTCGACCGCCAACGACGACGGCGCGGAGACCGCGGCCAGCACCGGGACGCCGGCCATCACCGCCTTCTGGCTTATCTCGAACGACGCGCGGCCGCTGACAAGCAGGACGGTTGCGGTCAGCGGAATCCGGTTGTGCTCCAAGGCCCATCCGATCACCTTGTCGACGGCGTTGTGGCGTCCCACGTCTTCTCGCACCGCCAGCAGGGTGCCGTCCACGGCGAAGAGGGCAGCCCCGTGCAGGCCACCGGTGCTGGCAAACACCGCCTGCTCGTCGCGCAGCCGGATAGGCATGGCCGACAAGGCTTCTGGGGTGATGGTGGAGGGGTCGTCGCCCGGACAGTAGCGGCTGATCAACTGCACCGCGTCCAGCGATGCCTTGCCGCATACCCCGCACGACGAAGTGGTGTAGAAGTTGCGGGTGACATCTGGCGTCGCGACACCGGGTGACAGTGACACATCCAAGACGTTGTAGGTGTTGGTGCCGTCGGGGCCGTCGCCGCGGCAGTACCGTGCGCTGACTACGTCGTCGCGGTGGGCGATGATACTCTCGGTCAACAAAAAGCCTTGCGCCAGTTCGACATCAGAGCCCGGTGTGCGCATCGTGACGGCGAGCGGCGTGCCGTTGACGCGAATCTCCAGCGGCTCCTCCACGACCAGTGTCTCGGGGCGGTCGACCGCGTTGTCGGCGCTGACGTGCTGGGCGCGGCGGCGCGCCGTTACCCGGCCCATTGGGCCGGCTCCAACCGGATGACGATCGCCTTGGACACCGGCGTATTCGACTTCAGCGCAACATGATCCAACGCTACCAGTGGATTGGTTTCGGGATAGTAAGCGGCGGCGTTGCCGACAGGTGTCTGATACCCGACCACCATAAAGTCTTTCGCCCGCCGCTCCTGCAGCTGCCCGTCTTCGCCGGCGAACTCCGAAACCAGGTCGACGCGATCACCCTCGCGCAGGCCGAACGCCGCCAGATCGGCCGGATTGACGAACACCACCCTGCGGCCGCCTTTGACTCCGCGGTAGCGATCATCCAGCCCGTAAATCGTGGTGTTGTACTGGTCGTGGCTTCGCAGCGTCTGCAGCACCAGCCGCCCCGGCGGCACCGGCACCCACTGCAGCGGATTCACGACAAAGTTGGCTTTACCTGTACTGGTCGGGAATTCGCGCGAATCCCGAGGCGGATGCGGCAGCTGGAAACCGTCGGGCTGGCGCACCCTGGTGTTGTAGTTTTCGCAGCCGGGCACCACGTCGGCGATTGCGTCGCGGATGGTGTCGTAGTCGGTGTTGAACCTCTCCCACGGCACCGGGTGTCCCGGCCCGAGCAGCGTGCGGGCCAGCTGACAGACGATGGTCACCTCGCTGCGCACCCCGTCGCTGGGCGGATGGAGACTCCCCCGGGACAGGTGCACCATCGACATCGAATCCTCAACGGAAACTTGCTGTTTGACGCCGTTTTGGATGTCGCGGTCGGTGCGGCCCAGCGACGGCAGGATCAGCGCCGTCGCACCGTGCACTAGGTGGCTGCGGTTTAGCTTCGTCGACACCTGCACCGTCAGCGAGCAGTTACGCAACGCTGCCTCGGTGACAGTGGTGTCCGGTGTGGCCAGCGCAAAATTGCCGCCCATACCCATGAACACCTTTGCCCTGCCGTCGCGCATGGCCCTGATGGCATTGACGGTGTCCAGGCCGTGTTCGCGCGGGCTGTCGATCCCGAAGCGGCGGTCCAGCGCCGCCAAAAACGACTCGGGCATCTGCTCCCAAATGCCCATGGTGCGGTCGCCCTGGACATTGGAATGTCCACGCACCGGGCACACCCCGGCCCCCGGTTTGCCGATCATGCCCCGCAGCAATAGCACGTTTGTGATCTCGGCGATCATCGGCACCGCATGGCGATGCTGGGTCAGCCCCATCGCCCAGCACACCACCGTGCGCTGCGATGCCGCCAGCAGCGCGGCGACCCGCTGCAGCTGCTGGCGGTCGACTCCGGTCGCGTCCACCACGGTATCGAGATCGACTGCGCGCGTATTCGCCTCGTACGCTTCGAAATTCGCACAGTGTGCGGCAATGAAGTCCCGGTCGACCACGCTGCCCGGCGCCCGATCATCGGCCTCCAGCAGCAGCCGGCCCAGCCCGGCGAACAGCGCCATATCGCCGCCGATGCGGATCTGCACGAATTCGTCGGCGATCGGGACCCCATGTCCGAGCAACCCGTGCACTTTCTGCGGATCTTTGAACCGGATCAGCCCGGCCTCCGGCAGCGGGTTGACCGCGACGATGCGGGCACCATTGGCCTTGGCCTTCTCCAGCACCGACAGCATCCGGGGATGGTTGGTGCCCGGATTCTGCCCGGCGATGACGATCAGGTCAGCCTTGACAACGTCCTCGACGGTGACCGAGCCCTTGCCGATGCCGATCGATTCGCTCAGCGCCGCTCCGGAGGACTCGTGGCACATGTTCGAGCAGTCCGGCAGGTTGTTGGTGCCGAAGCACCGCACCATCAGCTGATAGAGAAACGCAGCCTCGTTGCTGGTGCGCCCTGAGGTGTAGAACACCGCCCGGTTCGGGTCATCGAGCGCGCGCAGCTCGTCGGCGATCAACTGGTAGGCCGACTCCCAGCTGATCGGCCGATAGTGATCGTCGCCCGGACGTAAGACCATCGGATGCGTCAGCCGGCCCTGCTGCGACAGCCAATACTCCGGCCTGCTCTCGAGGTCCGCGATCGAATGCCGCGCGAAGAACTCCGGGGCCACGACGCGCTTGGTGGCCTCCTCGGCAACGGCCTTGGCGCCGTTTTCG
>NZ_CAXUCH010000069.1:10082-19750 GCF_964249325.1 uncultured Mycobacterium sp.
AGAACTCCGCGACTTTGCGCCCACCCGGTTCTTCCGGCCAGGCGCAGCCCGGGCAGTCAAACCCGTGGCGCTGGTTCAGCCGCAGCAGCGACGCCGCCGTGCGCACCGCGCCCATCGACGCCAGGCCGCGCTGCATGGACACCAGCACAGCCTTGAGGCCGGCGGCCTCGCGTTCGGGGGCCGTCGTGGTCAGCGCGTGCTCGTCGTAGACGACGTCGATATCCCGTTGTCGACGCGTTCGACCCGCCACCTGCGCCTCCTTGGTTGCCCCGCTCTTCCAGTATGGCGGGTCTGGTCGCCCTCCAGCGGGGCCGCCGCCGGGAACAAACTGGACTCAGTCAAGGTTGAGCGCATCAGGCTTAACTATGGAGGTTTGATGGCTGAAGCCAAATCAGTGCCGGTTTTGTTTGTCGGCGATCCGATCGTTTTGCCGGGCATGGTTGTGCCGATCACGCTTGACGACGCCGCGCGGGCGGCGGTCGACGCGGCCCGCGCCACCGAATCAGGCGAGCTGTTGATCGCGCCGCGGCTCGACGACCGCTATCCGTCCTACGGGGTTTTGGCGGCGATTCTGCAGGTCGGCCGCATCGCCGGTGGCGGTGCTGCGGCGATCGTGCGCGGTGAGCGCCGGGCACACATCGGCACGGGGACCACTGGGCCTGGTTCGGCGCTGTGGGTCGAGGTGCGCGCGGTGGTCGAGCCTGTGCCCACCGAGGAGACCCGCAAGCTGGCCGCCGAATACAAGAAGCTGCTGCTGGCCATGCTGCAGCGGCGGGAGGCCTGGGAGCTTGTTGACATGGTGAACCGGCTGACCGACCCGTCGGCGCTGGCGGACATGGCCGGCTACGCGTCGTATCTCACCGATGTGCAGAAGCGGCAGCTGCTGGAGACCGAAGACGTCGCCGAGCGGCTGCGTTTGCTGACCGACTGGACCGGCGACCACCTGGCCGAAGTCGAGGTCAACGACAAGATCGCCGAGGACGTGCGGGCCGGCATGGAAAAGCAGCAGAAGGAGTTTCTGCTGCGCCAGCAGCTAGCGGCAATCCGCAAAGAGCTCGGCGAAGGTGAACCCGACGGCTCGGACGACTACCGGGCCCGCATCGAGGCGGCCGATCTGCCGAAGAAGGTGCGCGAGGCCGCGCTGCGGGAAGTCGGCAAGCTGGAACGCGCCAGCGAGCAAAGCCCGGAAGGCGGCTGGATCCGCACCTGGCTGGACACCGTCTTGGATCTGCCGTGGAACGTGCGCACGGAAGACTCCACGGACCTGAAGGCCGCACGCGAGGTTCTGGACGCCGACCACCATGGTCTGGACGACGTCAAAGATCGCATCGTCGAATACCTGGCGGTGCGGACGCGGCGTGCCCAGCGCGGGCTGCAGGTCGTCGGCGGTCGCGGTTCAGGTGCGGTGATGGTGCTGGCCGGGCCGCCCGGCGTCGGCAAGACGTCGTTGGGCGAAAGCGTGGCCCGGGCGCTGGGCCGCAAGTTCGTCCGCGTCGCGTTAGGCGGGGTGCGGGACGAGGCCGAGGTCCGCGGGCACCGGCGCACCTACGTCGGCGCGCTGCCGGGCCGCATCGTGCGCGCCATCGGTGAAGCCGGCTCGATGAATGCTGTTGTGCTGCTTGACGAGATCGACAAGGTCGGCTCCGACTTCCGCGGCGATCCCGCGGCGGCGCTGCTGGAGGTGCTCGACCCGGCGCAAAACCACACGTTCCGTGACCACTATCTCGACCTGGATCTGGACCTCTCGGATGTGGTGTTCCTGGCGACTGCCAACGTCGTCGAGAACATCCCGTCAGCGCTGCTGGACCGGATGGAGCTGGTGCAGATCGACGGTTACACCGAGGACGACAAGCTCGCCATCGCCCGCGACTTCCTGTTGCCGCGGCAACGCGAGCGGGCCGGGCTGACCGCTGAGGAAGTCACGGTGACCGAAGCCGCGCTGCGCAAGATCGCCGCCGACTACACCCGCGAGCCGGGCGTGCGGCAGTTCGAGCGGCTGCTGGCCAAGGCGCTGCGCAAGGTCGCAACGAAGCTGGCCGATGGCGCCGACGCCCCCGTGGTGGTCGACGAGCCCGACCTGGTCGGCTACTTGGGCCGGCCGAGATTCACCCCGGAGTCGGCCGAACGTACTGCGGTGCCCGGCGTGGCGACCGGTCTGGCGGTGACGGGGTTGGGCGGCGATGTGCTCTATATCGAGGCCAGCGCCAACGACGGCGAGCCGGGGCTGCAGCTGACCGGTCAACTGGGTGACGTGATGAAGGAGTCCGCGCAGATCGCGCTGTCCTATGTGCGCTCGCACGCCGCCGAATTGGGCGTCGACCCGAAGGCACTGGACCGGCGCATCCACGTGCACGTGCCCGCGGGCGCCGTGCCCAAGGACGGGCCGTCGGCGGGCGTGACGATGGTGACCGCGCTGGTGTCGATGGCCACCGGACGGCAGGTCCGCGCCGATGTCGGGATGACCGGTGAGGTGACGCTGAACGGCCGGGTGCTGCCGATCGGCGGCGTCAAGCAGAAGCTGCTGGCCGCCCAGCGGGCCGGGCTGTCAACCGTGTTCATCCCGGCGCGCAACGAGCCTGACCTCGACGACGTGCCCGCCGAAGTGCTCGAGGCGCTGGACGTCAAGCCGACAACCGACGTCGCCGAGATCGTCGCGCAGGCCCTGGAACCGGCCCTCAAAGAGGCTGAGGTGGCTGCCGCGGCGGCCTGACGACGCTAATGTCACGGCATGGCTGACGTGAACACCTTGAAACGCCAAGTGGTGAGCGGCGTGCAACGTCTGGTGGCCAACCCGGTGGCCCGGCGGCTGCCGCTGACGCTGCTGGAAACCACCGGCCGCAAGACCGGGCAGCCACGGCGCACGCCGGTCGGCGGCCGGCTCGTCGGCAACCAGTTCTGGCTGGTCTCCGAACACGGCGAGCACTCCCAGTACGTCCGCAACATCAAGGCCAACCCGAGGGTTCGGGTGCGTGTCGGTGGCCGCTGGCGCACCGGGAGCGCCCATTTGCTGCCCGACGACGACCCGATCCAGCGGTTGCGCAGCCTGCCGCGGGTCAACAGCGCCGCCGTGCGCGCCATGGGCACGGACCTGCTGACGATTCGGGTGGATTTGGACTGACCCGGTATGGCCTACGACACCGAACTTGCCGAGCGGATCCGGGAGCTGGTAGCGCCGCTGCCGGGAGTGGAGGAAAAGCCGATGTTCGGCGGGCTGGCCTTCCTGATCAACGGCAACATGTCCGTCGCCGCCAGCGGGCAAGGCGGCCTGCTGGTGCGGGTGCCGCCGGAAGACGCCGACAAACTCCTTACCCGCCAGCACGTGAGCCCGATGGTCATGCGGGGCCGGGAAGCCCGCGGCTGGCTGCGTGTGGATGCCGAAGCAGTGAAGACCAAACGTCAGCTGCAGAGCTGGGTGACGCGCAGTACCGACTACGCCCGCAGCCTGCCGCCGAAGTGAGCTGCACGGTTTGTGACCTGGCACGACGGGTACGCCGTGCGTTATGGACGAGCATAAACAGCTGGTGCGGCGGCTGCTGAAGGTCGCCGGCACCACGTATGCGGCGGAAGCCGGAGTCCGGCTCAGCGACAAGCCGATGCCGCTGTTTGAGCTGCTGGTGCTGTGCATGCTGGCCAGCAAGCCCATCGACGCGGCGATCGCGATGCGCGCCGGGCGGGAACTGTTCAAGAAAGGCCTCCGCACGCCGAAAGCCGTTCTGGCGGCGGATCGACAGACGATGATCCGCGCGTTCGGCCGCGCCCACTACGTGCGCTACGACGAAAGCTCGGCCACCCGGCTCACCGACATGGCCGAACGGGTCCGCGACGAGTACGCAGGGGATCTGCGGGAACTGGCCCGCGTCAGCGACCACGACGTGCGGACGGCCGCGCGGCTACTGAAGAAATTCAAGGGCATCGGCGACACCGGTGCCGACATTTTCCTGCGCGAAATCCAGGACGTGTGGACCTGGGTGCGGCCGTATTTCGACAAGCGCGCCACCGGCGCGGCCAAGAAGCTCGGTTTGCCCAGCGACCCAACGGGATTGGGCTCGCTGGCGCCACGCGCGAACGCGCGGCTGGCTGCCGCGTTGGTGCGGGTATCGCTGGACGATGACCTGCGCCGGCAGGTGACCGGTTGACCCGGCGGTGAGCGTGCGGATCGGCACGTCCGGGTGGTCCTATGACCACTGGGTCGACGTGCTCTACCCGCCGGGCCTGCCACCCGCGCGCCGGCTTGGCCGCTACGTCGAAGTGTTCGACACCGTGGAGCTCAACGCCAGTTTCTATCGCTGGCCGAAAGATTCGACCTTCGCCGGCTGGCGTGAGCGGTTGCCGAACGGGTTCACGATGTCGGTCAAGGCGCACCGCGGACTGACCCACTACCGTCGGCTGGGCGCTCCCGAGCCGTGGATCGAGCGATTCGACCGCTGCTGGAAGGCGCTCGGTGACCGCGCCGGTGTATTGCTGGTGCAACTGCATCCCGGGCAGCAGCGCGACATTTCCTCCCAGGAGCGCCTCGACTCCTTTCTGGCCAGCGTGCCGACTTCGATACGGGTGGCCGTCGAGCTCCGGCACCCGTCGTGGAACGATCCCGCGGTCTACGCGGTGCTGGAGAAGCGGCGTGCCGCCTATGTGGTGATGAGCGGCGCCGGGCTAGCCTGTATCCCCAGGGCCACAACCGATTTCGTCTACGCCCGCATGCACGGCCCCGACCCCGACTCGATGTACGCCGGCTCCTACCCGGACAGGGAGTTGCGACGGTGGGCGAAGCGGATCGCCGACTGGGACGGTGAGGGCCGAGACGTGTGGATGTACTTCAACAACGACCCGCACGGCCATGCCGTGCGCAACGCGCTGTTCTTGCGGGGGGTTTTGAGTTGAGCTGCCGCGAGTAGGCTGTACGCCATGGCCGCATCGCGCACTTTTGCCATTGTCGGGGGCGGGCTTGCCGGGGCGAAAGCGGCAGACGCATTGCGGGACAATGGCTTCGATGGCCAAGTCGTTTTGTTCTGCGAAGAGCAGCTTCTGCCGTATGAGCGCCCGCCGCTGTCCAAGGAGTTTCTGGCCGGCAAGAAGTCGCTGAGTGACTTCACCGTGCATGACGATTCCTGGTACCGCGACCACAACGTCGACCTGCGGCTCGGTAGCCGGGTCTCCTCGCTGGATCCGGCAGCCCACTGTGTCGGGCTGCCCGACGGCACCACCGTCGGCTACGACAAGCTGCTGCTGGCCACCGGATCACGGTCGCGGCGCCTGCCGATATCGGGATCCGATGCTGCCGGTGTCTACTACCTGCGGACATTCGATGATGCCTCGGCATTGAATTCGATTCTGGCCGAAGGGTCTTCGCTTGCCATTGTCGGTGCCGGCTGGATCGGCCTAGAGGTGGCCGCCAGTGCGCGCCAGCGTGGCGTGAACGTCACCGTGGTCGAAACAGCCAAGCAGCCGCTGATGGGCGCGCTCGGCGCCGAGGCGGGCGAAGTATTCGCGACGTTGCACCGTGAGCACGGTGTCGACCTTCGGCTGCAGACGCAGGTGGCAGAGATCTCGACCGCCAACGGCGTGGCCACCGGGCTTAGGCTGCGCGACGGGTCGACGATCAGCGCCGACGCCGTGCTGGTGGCTGTCGGCGCGCAGCCCAACATCGAACTGGCCGAGCAGGCCGGGCTGGCGATGGGCGACGGCGGGGTGCTGGTCGATGCGTCGCTGCGGACCAGCGACACGGACATCTACGCGGTCGGCGACATCGCCGCCGCCGAGCATCCCTTGTTTGACACCCGGATCCGCACGGAGCACTGGGCGAATGCGCTCAAACAGCCGGCGGTGGCGGTGGCGGGAATGCTGAGCGAGCCGACCGAATACGCCGAGCTGCCTTACTTCTTCACCGATCAGTACGACCTGGGCATGGAGTATGTCGGCCACGCGCCTGACTATCAACGGGTGGTGTTCCGCGGCGACGTGACAGGCCGCGAGTTCGTCGCGTTCTGGCTTGACGGCAGCGGCCGGGTGCTGGCCGGGATGAACGTGAACGTCTGGGATGTGCTGGACGAGGTGAAGGCCCTGGTCAGGTCGAGGAAGCCCGTCGATACCGCGAAACTGACCGATCCCCAGATCCGGTTGGCCGACTTGGTGAGCTGACTGATCGAGGTCCGCTACCGCAGCGTCGCAGTGCCGTCGGCGTGCACGGTCACTTTGGTCCCGGCGATGTCCTCCTGCACTGTCGCTGCTGCGGTGGCCGGGTCGGTGATCAGGGCCAAGGCGCGCGACTCCTCGGGTGTGCGCACCGCCAAGAAGACCTTCTCGGGCTGCCCGTCGCGGTTGAACGGGGTGGTCCACGATTCGACGGTGCCCACGCCTTCCCATTCGACCGCCGCTTGCCGGGTGAGTTCCTGGTCGATCACGGATTGCACGTCCTCCCAACGGAATTCGGCGCTCGGCGGCTCGGTTCCGTACACACCGAAACTGTGCTTGGTCAAGTAGCCGCCGTTAGCGGTGATCAGGCCCCGACGTCCGGGGTTGGCGACCAACAGTTCGGCCATGGTGGCGATCGAGTGGGTGACGTAGTTACTCCACGGGCCGCCGGCGAACGTCAGCCCGCCGGTCACGGTCAGTGGCCGTTCCGGGTCGTCTGCCGGTAGCCCCAGTTCGGCCGCCGCGATCTGGACCGCGGAGGGAAAGCAGGAGTACAGGTCGACATACTCGACGTCGTCGATCCCCACCCCGGCCAGTCCGAGTGCCCGCGCGCCGCCGATCCGGATGGCCGGAGACCGGTGCAATTCGGCGCGTTCGGACATCGCGAACGTGTCGTGTGCGTCGGTGCCTGCATATGGGTAAACCCGGCGCTCGGCAGGGATGTTCAGCCGGGTCGCCGCCTTCGCGGAAGCGAAGACCAGCGCGGCGCCCTGGTCGACCATATTGTTGGAGTTCATCAGCTTGGTGTAGGGCCAGCTGATCATCCGGTTGTCCGGGCTCGGCAGCCAGATGTCTTCGGCGGCAACGGGTTTGCGGATCCAAGCGTGTGGGTTAGTCACTGCGACGGCGTTGAACCGCGCCCAGAGCTCACCGATGCGCCTGCGATGCTCCGCTACCGGTTCACCGTTGCTGATTCGCAGCGCCTGCTCGAACAACGGATACACATAGGCCGGTCGATCCAGCCGGATCCGCTCCTCGGCCTGACCGGTCATCGGCACGTGATCGTCGGCGCCCTTCGGAATCGGAACCGACTCGTCCTGCTGCGTCCAGACAAGTCTGCGACCGGCGGCCTTGAGTTGGTTCCGGGTGCGCCACGTCTCGGCGCCGACGATCAGCACGACGTCGGCCCGCGCTTGCTGGATGTCGAGGCATGCCCGATTGACCAGTGACTGCGGCACGTTGCCGCCCACACCGCTGTAGCGGGTGGCAGGATTGTCGGCGCCGATACGCTGCGCGACCAGCAGCCCGGGGTCGCGGTATCGCGCCGAAAGCAAATTCACCACGCGGATGGAGTCGATGGCTTCAAGCACCTGGGGCTCGGCAGCCTCGCGCGCAGCGGCGACCATCAAGTCCACGGGTTCGATGTCGGCGCTTTCATCGCGGTGGTTGACCTGGCCGTAGCCGATCAGCACCGGTGTGCGGGGGTCGACGGGCACGCGGCCAGCTTAGAGCCGATCGCCAGCGCGGCGGAGCCGGGCGCAGCGGGTCGGCGACCGAGCCAAACAGAGCCGATCGCCAGCGCGGCGGAGCCGGGCGCAGCGGGTCGGCGACCAGAGGCCTAATGTGCGGCATCCGGCGACCATCAGGACAATCGGGCGGGTGACCTTAGATACCTCGACGCGTGCGGTCCTTTCCGACGACGAAGTTGCCCTCATCGACGCCTACTGGCGTGCAGCCAACTACCTGTCGGTCGGGCAGATCTACCTGCTGGACAACCCGCTGCTGAGCGAACCGCTCGCGCCCGAGCACATCAAGCCCCGGCTGCTCGGACACTGGGGCACCACCCCGGGACTGAACCTGATCTATGCACACCTGAACCGGATCATCCGCAACCGCGACGCCAACGTCATCTACGTCACCGGGCCAGGTCACGGCGGGCCCGGCCTGGTTGCCAATGCGTACCTGGAAGGCACCTACAGCGAGGTGTACACCGGCATCGAGCAGGACACCGAAGGGCTGCGAAAGCTGTTTCGGCAGTTCTCTTTTCCCGGCGGCATCCCCAGCCATGTGGCGGCGCAGACGCCCGGCTCCATTCACGAGGGCGGCGAACTCGGCTACGCCTTGGTCCATGCCTACGGCGCGGCGTTCGACAACCCGGATTTGGTAGTGGCCTGCGTGGTCGGCGACGGTGAAGCCGAAACCGGGCCGCTGGCCGCCAGCTGGCACTCGAACAAGTTTCTGAACCCCGCCTGCGACGGCGCGGTGTTGCCGATCCTGCATCTCAACGGCTACAAGATCGCCAACCCGACCGTGCTGGCCCGCCTGCCGCATACCGAGCTGGAATCGCTGCTGCGCGGCTACGGCTACCGGCCCATCACGGTCGCCGGGGACGAGCCGGTCAACGTGCACCAACAACTGGCGGCCGCGCTCGACGAGGCGTTCGACGCCATCGCGGACATCCAGCGCGTGGCACGCACCGGTGACACCACCGCGAGACCGGTGTGGCCGATGATCGTGATGCGCACGCCCAAGGGATGGACAGGGCCCAAGAAGGTCGACGGCGAGCAGGTCGAGGGCACCTGGCGCGCGCACCAGGTCCCGCTCGCGGAGACCCACGACAACCCAGAGCATCGCGCACAGCTTGAGGAATGGCTGCGCAGCTACCGACCGGAAGAGCTGTTCGACGCCAACGGCGCACTGCGGCCCGAGCTGCGGGCGCTGGCGCCCAGCGGGAATCGGCGGATGAGCGCCAACCCGCATGCCAACGGCGGGCTGCTGCTGCGCGACTTGGACTTGCCTGACTTCCGCGACTACGCCGTGCAGGTCACCCAACCCGCGGTCGAAACGCATGAGGCCACCCGCGTGCTCGGCGTGTTCTTGCGTGACGTGATCACCCGCAACCCCGACCGGTTCCGCCTGATGGGTCCCGACGAGACGGCGTCCAACCGGCTGTCCGCCGTCTACGAGAGCACCGACAAGGTGTGGCTGTCGGAGATCCTGCCCGTCGACGAACACCTCGCTGCTGACGGCCGCGTCATGGAGGTGCTGTCGGAGCATCTGTGCCAAGGCTGGCTGGAAGGCTATCTCCTGACCGGCCGGCACGGGCTGTTCAACTGCTACGAGGCGTTCGTGCACATCGTCGACTCGATGTTCAACCAGCACACGAAATGGCTGTCGACCAGCCTCGAGCTCCCGTGGCGGCGACCGATCGCGTCGCTGAACTATCTGCTGACCTCGCATGTGTGGCGCCAGGACCACAACGGCGCGTCACACCAAGATCCCGGGTTCATCGACCTGGTCGCTAACAAGCGGCCCGAGGTGGTGCGGGTCTACCTGCCGCCGGACGGCAATACGCTGCTGTCGGTGGCCGACCACTGCCTGCGTAGCCGCGACTACGTCAACGTGATCGTCGCCGGTAAGCAGCCCGCGCTGGCCTATCTCGATATGGACTCCGCTATCGCGCATTGCGCTCGGGGCCTGGGCATTTGGCAGTGGGCAAGCACCGCGACGGGCGAACCCGACGTGGTGCTGGCCTGCGC
>NZ_CAXUCH010000070.1:0-19737 GCF_964249325.1 uncultured Mycobacterium sp.
TTTGTGCTACCCCCAAGGCGACTTCCTGGTCGGCGACCGCGACGTACTCGTCGGTGTGCTCGACGTAAGCGATGGCGTGCCGGTGTGGATCTCGGGGCCACAGTTTGCGACGTGGAAGCACACCCAGCTCGTCATCGACGTGGTGCCGGGCCGCGGCGGCGGCTTCAGCTTGGAAGCACCGGAGGGGATGCGGTTCTTGTCCCGCGGCCGCGCCTTCAGCGACACGGAGAATGCGGTGCTGGACGCCGCGCCGGTGATCACCGGCGCCGACTACGAGCGCGGTGAGCGTCCGCCGTCGCGTGGCGCGGTCGTCGCGGAAGCCGCCGATGCGTGTTCGGTACCCGCAAGGCGCGCCGGGCAAGTGCCGCGCTAGCCGAAAGCTCAGCAGTAAGGTCGTAAGGCGTGATCCCGCTTCCGCGTCCCTGGCTGCTGGCGAGCGCCATGCTGGTCGGCACCGCAGTCGGCCTGCTCGCGGGAACAGCGGCCACGGCGGGCATCCATGCCCGGGTCCGGCCGGACGTCGTCATCGCGCTGGTGGTCGGAGTGCCCAGCGTTGTCGGGCTGTTGGCGATCGTGTTCGCCAGGCACCGATGGGTGACGGCCCTCGGCGCGTTCATTCTCGCGCTGGCACCGGGCTGGTTCGGCCTGCTCGTTGCAATGCGGGTGGTATGCGGTGGCTGACGACGAATCACAACCCAAGACCGAGCCGTACACGCCCACCTTCGACACCGGCGCGTTTTCCCAGCCGCTAAAGACTCCGCGGGACGAGACGGGCAGCGGTGGGCATGCGGTGGTCACCGATGAGGCTACCGCGCCGGCAACCGGCTCCCAGGCTGCGGTGACGACGGGCGACGTCCCGCCGCTGGAACCGATCCCTGCACCCGCGCAGCCGGTCGCCGTGCCCGGCCGGTACTACTTCCTGAAGTGGTGGAAGCTCGTCCTGCTGATCGCCGCGGTGTGGGTTGTCGCGGCCCCCATTGGATTGGGCTTGTTCTACTGGTGGTACCACTCGATCAACAAGACGCCGGCGGTATTCGTCGTTCTCGCCTACGTCGTGGTGTGCACGGTCGGCGGCTTGATGCTGGCGATGGTTCAGGACAGGCCGCTGCTGTCGGCATTGGCCATCGCACTGATGTCGGCCCAGTTCGCCGCGGTTGCTGCCGCCGCACCGCTGTACGGCTATTACTACTGCCAGCGCATGCCGCATTGCCTGATTGGGGTCATTCCCTACTAGGACACGTCGCCCAACCTCGCGTGAAGCCTCGCCCATTAGGGTGGGCACGTGCCTTCTCACTATGACGTTGTTGTTCTCGGAGCCGGCCCTGGCGGCTACGTCGCGGCTATTCGTGCCGCCCAGCTGGGGTTGAACACCGCAGTCGTCGAGCCGAAGTACTGGGGCGGTGTGTGCCTCAACGTCGGCTGTATCCCGTCCAAGTCATTGCTGCGCAACGCCGAAATCGTCCACATCTTCACCAGAGACGCCAAGACCTTCGGGATCAGCGGTGAGGCGAGCTTCGACTACGGCATCGCCTTCGACCGCAGCCGCAAGGTGGCCGAGGGCCGCGTCGCCGGTGTGCACTTCTTGATGAAGAAGAACAAGATCACCGAAATCCACGGCTACGGCAGCTTCACCGATGCCAATACGTTGTCGATCGATCTCAACGATGGCGGCGCTGAAACCGTCACCTTCGACAACGCGATCATCGCCACCGGTAGCAGCACCCGGCTTGTTCCGGGCACGGCGCTGAGCCAGAACGTGGTCACCTACGAAGAGCTGATCATGACGCGGGAGCTGCCCAAGTCGATCATCATCGCCGGCGCCGGCGCGATCGGCATGGAGTTCGGCTACGTGCTGTCCAACTACGGCGTCGACGTGACGATCGTCGAATTCCTGCCGCGGGCGCTGCCTAACGAGGACGCCGACGTGTCGAAGGAAATCGAGAAGCAGTTCAAGAAACTGGGTGTCAAGATCCGCAGCGGCACCAAGGTCGAGGCCGTCGACGACAACGGCAGCGAGGTGAGCGTCACAGTCAGCAAGGACGGTCAATCCCAACAGCTGGCTGCCGAAAAAGTATTGCAGGCCATCGGTTTTGCGCCCAACGTCGAAGGCTACGGACTGGACAAGGCCGGGGTGGCGCTGACCGGTGGCAAAGCCATCGGCATCGACGACTACATGCGCACCAACGTGGGCCACATCTATGCCATCGGCGACGTCACCGGGCTGTTGCAGCTGGCGCATGTCGCCGAAGCGCAGGGTGTGGTGGCAGCCGAAACCATTGCCGGCGCAGAGACTTTGCCGCTCGGTGACTACCGCATGCTGCCGCGCGCGACGTTCTGCCAACCTCAAGTCGCCAGCTTCGGGCTCACCGAGCAGCAGGCCCGCGACGAGGGCTACGACGTCAAGGTCGCGAAGTTCCCGTTCACCGCCAACGGGAAAGCGCACGGTCTCGGCGACCCCAGTGGTTTTGTCAAGCTGGTCGCCGACGCCAAATACGGCGAGCTGCTCGGCGGTCACCTGATCGGTCACGACGTCTCCGAGCTGCTGCCCGAGCTCACTTTGGCGCAGAAGTGGGACCTGACCGCAAATGAGTTGGCCCGCAACGTCCATACCCACCCGACGATGTCGGAGGCGTTGCAGGAATGCTTCCATGGTCTGGTGGGCCACATGATCAACTTCTGATGTTGTTTGGCGGCGGCTCGAATCGCGGCACGACGATTATCGGTGTCATCGCCGGGGTGATCATCGGCTATATCGCTTGGCTGCTGGCGATTTCGATCGGAGCTGCCACCACGACGGTGAGCCGCTGGAGCCTGATCGTGCTGATCTTGTCGCTGGTGCTGGCGGTCTGCGCGGGGTGGTGGGGATGGCGGCTACGCGAGCGGCGAAACTACCCGTGGGCGGCGTTCGCGTTTGCGCTGCCGGTCCTTCCCGTCGTGTTGACGTTGGGTGTGCTGAGCGCCACCTACTTGTGATTCGGGTGATCCAGCGGAAGCTCGAGGGCGGACATCGTCGCGGCGAGCCCGTCATATTGGCCTGCGAGCATGCAGAATTCGATCAATTGCCGACGATCCAGATAATCGGATAGCTCCTGCCACGTCTTGTCGCTGATCGAGCGGTTGAGGACGAACTCGTCGGTGGCCTTCAGCAGTGCCTGCTGCCGCGTGGTCAGCCGGTCGGACGCCGCAGGCCAGTTGAAGATCGCCTCTTGTATCTGTTCATCCAGCCCGCGGCGGCGCGCCATCCGACGGTGATGCTGCAGCTCGTATTCGCAGGAACGCAGATGCGCGACGCGCAGGATCACCAACTCGGTGTCGGCGCGCGGCAGCCGCCCGCGCAGCAGGGCACCCGAATACGGCAACCACAGCCAGAACAGCCGTTTGTGTTGACCGAGCGCGGTGAACAGATGCATTTCCGGTGCACTGACGGTGCGCGCGCCGAATCTGGCTAGTACCCAGTTGATTAGCCCGAGCTCGCGTACCCCGCCGGACGGGATGCGGCCCACTTGCGCCGTCACGCCGGTTTCACCAGATACGGAGACACCGTACTGCGGTGTTCGTCGAGATCGAGCGCGCGGCCCAGCGCCGGGAAAGCCCGCTGCGGACAGTTGTCGCGTTCGCAGACCCGGCAGCCCGCGCCGATCGGTGTGGCGTTATCCCCCGACAAGTCCAGTCCTTCCGAGTAGACGAGCCGGTGGGCGTGCCGAAGCTCGCAGCCCAGACCGATCGCGAACGTCTTACCCGGCTGACCATACCGTGAGGCCCGCCGCTCCACGGTGCGGGCCACCCACATGTAGTTACGACCATCGGGCATCTGGGCGATCTGTACCAAGATCTTGCCCGGGTTGGCGAAGGTTTCGTAGACGTTCCACAGCGGGCAGGTGCCGCCGCTGGAGGAGAAGTGAAAACCGGTGGCGGACTGTCGTTTTGACATGTTCCCGGCTCGGTCGACGCGGACAAACGAGAACGGCACCCCACGCATCGACGGACGCTGAAGGGTCGAGAGCCGGTGGCAGATGGTCTCGTAGCTGACGCCGTAAAACGCCGAGAGCCGTTCAATGTCGTAGCGGAAATTCTCGGTGACGTCGTGAAACTGGCGGTACGGCAACACCGCCGCAGCCGCGAAGTAGTTGGCCAGCCCGAGCCGGGCCAGCTTGTGGGATTCTTCGGAGGTGAACTTGCCTTCAGTGACCATGGCATCGATCAGCTCACCGAATTCCAAATAGGCCAACTCGGCGGCCATCTTGAACACCTGCTGACTCGGCGAAAGGTGGGTGCTGATCTCCAGGGTTTTGGTTTCGGGGTCGAAGCGGTGCAACACGGTGTCACCCAGGTCGATGCGCTTGTTGATGTGCACGCCGTGCACATCGGTGAGCCGGCGAGCCAGCTCGCGGCCCAGATCACCGCGGTGCATGCGCATTCGGATCGTCAGATCCTCCGCGGCGGTGTCGAGCTCATGCAGGTAGTTCTGGCGCTGATAGAAGTAGTCACGGACCTCTTCGTGCGGCATGGTGATCGACCCGCTGCCGCTGCCGTCGAAGTAGCGCTCCTCGGTGGCAGCCGCCAGTTGGGCGGTGGTGATCCGGTAGCGGCGGTGCAGATTTACCATGGCGCGGGCCAGCTTCGGGTGGTCGCTGACCATTTCGGCGACTTCGGTCATGCCGACGTCGACATCCAGGTCGCGGTCCATCGTCACTTCACGCAGCTCGGCGACCAGCCGGGTGTCGTCCTGGGAGGCGAAGAACGTCGCGTCCACGCCGAACACCTCGGTGATCCGCAACAGTACCGCCACGGTCAGCGGCCGCACGTCGTGCTCGATCTGGTTGAGGTAGCTCGGGGAAATCTCCAGCATCTGCGCCAGCGCGGCCTGGCTGAAGCCGCGCTCGTTGCGCAGCTGGCGGACCCGTGAGCCCACGAACGTCTTGGTCACGCGGCCAGCGTACCCGGTTGCGAAGGATCGATTCGCAGGCTTGGCACGCCCGTGTCGATTGGCTCGACAGCTTGCTCGTTTGGCATGATTCGCTGAAGCCGGCGACGACGCGGGCCGTGGGCGGCGCGGGGAGGAGCCGGGCCATCGAGTTAGGCCCGAAGGGGAGCAACAGGGGAGTGCAGCGTTGAGCCTGGACAAAGTGATGATGCCGGTGCCGGACGGCCACCCCGACGTGTTTGAACGGGAATGGCCGTTGCGGGTCGCCGACATCGACCGTGAGGGCCGGCTGCGCTTCGATGCGGCCACCCGCCACATCCAGGACATCGGGCAAGATCACCTGCGCGAGTTGGGATTTGAGGAGACCCACCCGCTGTGGATCGTGCGCCGCACCATGGTCGACTTGATCCGCCCGATCATGTTCCAGGACATGCTGCGGTTGCGACGCTGGTGCTCAGGCACGTCGAACCGGTGGTGCGAGATGCGGGTCCGCATAGATGGGAGGCGCGGGCGCGGCCTCATCGAGTCGGAGGCCTTCTGGATTAATATCAACCGGGACACCCAGGGCCCGGCGCGGATCGCCGACGACTTTCTGGCCGGCCTGCGCCGCACGACCGACATCGACCGGCTGCGGTGGAAGCCTTATCTGACCGCGGGAAGTCGCGACGACGCGCTGGAGATCCACGAGTACCCGGTTCGCTTCACCGATATCGACCTGTTCGACCACATGAACAACGCGGTGTACTGGAGCGTGGTCGAGGACTACCTATCGGGCCACCCCGAGCTGCTCGAGGCGCCGCTGCGGGTGACCATCGAACACAACGCCCCGGTCGCCCTGGACGACAAGCTGGAGATCATCTCCCATATGCATCCGCCCGGTTCGACCGACCGATTCGGTCCCGGACTGACCGATCGCACTGTTACAACGCTCACATATGCCGTCGGTGACGAGGTCAAAGCCGTCGCGTCGGTCTTCGCGCTGTAGCCGGTCGGCAGCATCCGCCCCTCTCCACCAACAGGTCGGGTGACCTGCGGTTTCGTGCTCCTGGTCGGTAGCTACTGAAACGGTTCAGTTATCAGCAGCATTCGCAAGGTTTGCAGATTGCAGTCCAACTGTGGCCAAAGTTGGCATCTGCAAGCGGTGGAGCTGCGGAGCTAAGCTGTGCCATCGTCGGCTTAGCACGCCGAGGAGCTTGCTGGCGGGTTAACAACCCTGGGAACGCCGGGTCCCGCCAGCGATCAAAACAGAAGAAGGAGCACGTCACGATGTCTACCGTTGGCACGCCCAAAAGCGCGGAGCAGATCCAGCACGACTGGGACACCAATCCGCGTTGGAAGGACGTCACCCGCAGTTACACCGCTGCCGATGTGGGCGCCTTGCAGGGCACCGTGGTCGAGGAGCACACGCTGGCCCGGCGTGGTGCCGAGGTGCTGTGGAGCCAGCTGCACGACCTCGAGTGGGTCAACGCGCTGGGCGCCTTGACCGGAAACCAGGCCGTCCAGCAGGTGCGGGCAGGCCTGAAGGCCATCTACCTCTCGGGCTGGCAGGTGGCTGGTGACGCCAACCTCGCCGCACAGACCTACCCCGACCAGAGCCTCTACCCGGCCAACTCGGTGCCGCAGGTGGTGCGCCGGATCAACAACGCGCTGCAGCGCGCCGACCAGATCGCCAGGGTCGAGGGCGACAAGTCGGTGGAGAACTGGCTGGCGCCGATCGTCGCCGATGCGGAGGCCGGCTTTGGCGGTGCGCTCAACGTCTTCGAGCTGCAGAAGGCGATGATCGCCGCCGGTGCGGCGGGCACCCACTGGGAGGACCAGCTGGCGTCGGAGAAGAAGTGCGGTCACTTGGGCGGCAAGGTGCTGATCCCGACGCAGCAGCACGTCCGCACGTTGACGTCGGCCCGACTGGCCGCAGACGTTTGCGACGTGCCGACCGTGATCATCGCGCGCACCGACGCCGAAGCGGCCACGCTGATCACCTCCGACATCGACGAGCGCGACCGGCCCTTCATCACCGGCGAGCGCACCCGAGAGGGCTTCTACCGCACCAAGAATGGGATCGAGCCCTGCATCGCGCGGGCCAAGGCCTACGCGCCGTTCGCCGACTTGATCTGGATGGAGACCGGCACGCCCGATTTGGAGGTCGCCAAGCAGTTCGCCGAGTCGGTCAAGGCCGAGTACCCCGACCAGATGCTGGCCTACAACTGCTCGCCGTCGTTCAACTGGCGCAAGCACCTCGACGACTCGACCGTCGCGAAGTTCCAGAAGGAGCTGGCCGCGATGGGCTTCAAGTTCCAGTTCATCACGCTGGCCGGCTTCCACGCGCTGAACTACTCGATGTTCGATCTGGCCTACGGCTATGCCCGCAACCAGATGAGCGCCTACGTCGAGCTGCAGGAGCGCGAATTCGCCACCGAGGAGCGCGGTTACACCGCCACCAAGCACCAGCGCGAGGTGGGTGCCGGTTACTTCGACCGCATCGCCACCACTGTCGACCCCAACTCGTCGACGACGGCCCTGACCGGCTCCACCGAAGAGGGTCAGTTCTAGGTTGCCGGCCAGACGCAAAGGCCCCTTGTCACCGGCGTGTTGAGGGGCCTTCGCGTCTGCTGGCGCGGGGCAGTCCAGAATGAGCAACGTGCGAATTGAACGAGTAGGTGTCATCGGGGCCGGCCAAATGGGGGCCGGCATCGCGGAAGTATCGGCGCGCGCCGGAGTTGACGTGCTGGTCTTCGAAACCGCCGATGCACTGGTCACTGCTGGCCGAAACCGCATTGTGAAATCGCTGGAGCGCGGTGTCAGCGCGGGCAAGATCACCGAACGCGAACGCGACGGCGCAGTCGACAAGCTGACCTTCACCACGGATCTGAAAGACCTCGCCGACCGGGAACTGGTGATCGAGGCCGTCATCGAGGATGAAGCCGTCAAAGCAGAGATTTTCGCCGAACTCGACCGGGTCATCACCGATCCCACTGCGGTGCTGGCGTCCAACACCTCCAGCATCCCGATCATGAAACTGGCCGCGGCCACCAAGCACCCTCAGCGCGTGTTGGGTCTGCATTTCTTCAACCCGGTCCCGGTACTGCCGCTGGTGGAGTTGGTCTGCACCCTGGTCACGGACGAACAAGCAGCTGCCCGCACTGAGGAATTCGCCAGCACGGTGCTCGGCAAGCAGGTGGTTCGGTGTTCCGACCGATCGGGTTTCGTGGTGAACGCGCTGCTGGTGCCGTTTTTGCTGTCGGCGATCCGGATGGTCGAAAACCGGTTCGCCACAGCCGAAGACGTCGACAAGGCGGTGGTCGCCGGGCTCTCGCACCCGATGGGCCCGCTGCGGCTCTCGGATCTGGTCGGCCTGGACACGCTAAAGCTGATCGCGGACAAGATGTTCGAGGAGTTCAAGGAGCAGCAGTACGCCTCACCGCCGTTGTTGGTGCGCATGGTCGAGGCCGGTCTGCTCGGCAAGAAATCCGGGCAGGGTTTCTACTCGTACTGAGCTTTGCCTATTGCGGCCTAGTCAACGCGGGGCTTAGGCGGCTTTCTTCTCCATGGTGAATTGGCAGACGTCGGTGTACCCGTCGCGGAACAGCTCCCGGCAGCCCGTCAGGTACTTGATGAAGGTCTCATAGGTCTGCTCGCCCTTGAGTTCGATCGCCTCGTCTTTGTGCGCTTCCAGCGCCTTGGCCCAGGTGTCCAGCGTTCGGACGTAGTTCTTACCGATCCGGTGGTGTCGGGTGATGGTGAAACCGGCCTCGGTCGCATATTTGTCGACAACCTCGATCATCGGCAGCCGGCCGCCAGGGTAGATCTCTTTGCGGATGAAGCTGATGAATCGCATCAGCGACATCGTCCGCTTGAGGCCTCGTTGCTTTTCTTCCTCAGCGGAGGGCAACACGATCGTGTGCAACAGCATCACCCCGTCGTCGGGCAGCACGTTGTAGCACATCTTGAAAAAGTCCGCGTACCGCTCATAGGTGCCAACACCGTCGGCGAAGTGCTCGAAGGCCCCGAGGGACACAATGCGGTCGACCGGTTCGTCGAACTCTTCCCAGCCATGCAGCCGCACCTCTTTGCGCCGCGGACTGTCCATTTCGGCGAACTTCTGCTTGTTGTGCGCCAGCTGGTTTTCCGACAGCGTCAGCCCGATCACGTTGACGTCGTATTTTTCGATCGCGCGACGTATTGTCGAGCCCCAGCCGCAGCCGATGTCGAGCAGCGTCATGCCCGGCTGCAAGCCCAGCTTCCCCAGTGCCAAATCAATCTTGGCCATTTGCGCCTCTTCGAGCGTCATGTCGTCGCGTTCAAAATAGGCACAGCTATAGGTCATCGACGGATCCAGCCACAACCGGAAAAACTCATTCGACCGGTCATAGTGCGACTTGATGTGCTCGACGTTCGGCTTCAGCTCGGTGGTTCCGGGCGGTTCAGTCCCCATAGGCGCCGACGATATACGCCGACGTCGGATGCCTGCAATCACCCAGCGCCAGCACATATGTCCCGGTCTAGTTGCGCCCCATCACAATGCGTCCGGTTTAGGCTTGATCGGCACTCGTCCTGGGTAACTGGATAACTGGGATGGGCCGTCAAGGAAAGGAACCAGCAACGCGATGGCGGCGCTCTCGACTGGAACTGGTTTTCCCGACGTAGTGGTCACCGGCGTCGCGATGACGACCGCGCTTGCAGCCGATGCTGACAACACCTGGAAGAAGCTGCTGGACGGGCAGAGCGGAATCCGCAAACTCGATAACCCCTTCGTCGAGCAATTCGACGCCCCGGTGCGTATCGGCGGACACCTGTTGGAGGATTTCGACCACGAGTTGACCCGGGTCGAGAAGCGCCGAATGTTGTTTCTTCAGAAGATCTCCACGGTGCTTGGCCGGCGAGTATGGGCGAATGCCGGCTCACCCGAGGTCGACCCGAACCGGTTGATGGTGGCCATCGGCACCGGGATGGGCTCGACCGAGGAGATGGTCTTCGGCTACGACGACATCCGCGAACGCGGTATGAAGGCCGTCAACCCCGTGGGCGTGCTGATGATGATGCCGAACTCCGGAGCCGCCTGGGTGGGGCTCGAACACAAAGCCAGGGCCGGGATCCTCACCCCGGTGTCGGCGTGCGCTTCCGGCGCCGAGGCTATCGCCCAGGCTTGGCGGCAGATCGTGCTCGGCGAGGCCGACATCGCGATCTGCGGCGGCATCGAGACCAGAATCGAGGCCATCCCGATTGCGGCGTTCGCTCGCATGGAGTTGCTATCGACGAACAACGACGACCCCGAAGGTGCCTGTCGCCCGTTCGACAAGGACCGCGACGGGTTCGTGTTCGGCGAGGCGGGCGCGCTGCTGGTCGTAGAGACCGAGGACCACGCGAAAGCCCGGGGCGCCAACATTCTTGGCCGGCTGATGGGCGCCGGCATCACGTCCGACGGGTACCACATTGTGGCGCCCGATCCCAGCGGTGAACGTGCCGGCCAAGCGATGACTCGAGCCATTGAGCTTGCCGGGCTGACAGCCGCAGACATCGACCACGTCAATGCGCACGCCACCGGCACTGTCATCGGTGATCTTGCCGAAGCGAAGGCGATCAACAACGCGTTAGGCGCCCACCGGGCAGCGGTCTACGCGCCGAAGGCTGCGCTTGGTCATTCGGTCGGCGCGGTCGGCGCGGTGGAGTCGATTTTGACCGTGTTGGCGTTGCGCGACGGTGTCATCCCGCCGACGTTGAACCTGCGCAATCTCGATCCGGAAATTGATCTGGACGTGGTCACCGGAGAGTCGCGACCCGGCGACTACAGGTACGCGATCAATAATTCGTTCAGTTTCGGCGGATTCAACGTCGCCTTGGTCTTCGGACGATACTGAACCGCTGCTAGCGGCCTACTTTCAGGTCATGTCGCCAGGTGCACAACAACAGGCACGCGGACCGGCGACGACCCGCCGCTTCTCGGCTTCGCTGAAATCCCGTGGCGCGGCATTCCCGGCCTGCCGGGTTGTCGTGCGACACTCACGTCGTATTCTTAGTTGCACAGGCGTCAACTCGGGGGGATCCGGGGCGACGTCTGAATTGTGACCGGATCACCAGTGCCCACCAGGACGAACAGTGACCAAGACATCCAGCGAAACGCAGACTTTAACCCCGCCGTTCGAGGACGTGCAGGCGCATTACGACCTGTCGGACGAGTTCTTCCGGCTATTCCAAGACCCGACGCAGACCTACAGCTGCGCATACTTCGAGCGTGATGACATGACGCTGGGGAGGCGCAGATCGCCAAAATCGATTTGGCGTTGGGCAAGCTGGGCCTTGAGCCCGGAATGAGCTTGCTCGACATCGGCTGCGGCTGGGGCTCGACTATGCGGCGGGCGATCGAAAAATATGACGTCAACGTGATTGGCCTGACGCTCTCGAGAAACCAGCGGGCCCATGTGGCGCGGATGTTCGACGAAATGGACAGCCAGCGCAGCAGGCGGGTGCTGCTGCAAGGTTGGGAGCAGTTCGACGAGCCGGTGGACCGGATCGTCAGCATCGAAGCGTTCGAGGCATTCGGAAAAGCGCGGTGGGCACCATTCTTCGAGACGGCATACCGCGTTATGCCCGACGACGGCCGAATGGTGTTGGAGACCATATTTACTCACCCGCCGAGCTACTGGGCCCCCAAAGGGATCAAGATCACAATGGCCGACCTGCGTTTTTGGCAGTTCATGGGCCGAGAGATATTTCCCGGCGGCGCATTGCCCGCTGCGGAAGACGTCGTCGAATACTCGCATAATGCGGGCTTTTCGACCGAGCAAACCCAACTCATGAACCCGCATTACAAACGGACCCTTGATATCTGGGCGGCGAATCTGAAGGCCCACAAGGACGAAGCGATCGCCATACAGTCCGAAGAGGTCTACCAGCGCTACATGCGCTACTTGACCGGATGTGCTGAGAACTTCCAGCGCGGCATCATTGAAGTCGGACAGTTCACCCTGGTCAAGACCCCTAACGGCCAAGCCGTCAGTTGACTGCGGAGACGCCAGGACCGCGTGCGTTGACCGCTTTGTCGGTCGAGGTGCACAGCATCCGCCGCGGCGCTTGCCCTTGGGCCCGGGCTACTTCTCCAGCGTGAATTGGTCGACGTCGGTGTACCCGTCGCGGAAAAGCTGCGCGCAGCCGGTCAAGTAGCGCATGTAGCGGTCGTAGACCTCATGAGATTGCAGCGCAATCGCCTGGTCCCTGTTGGCTTCCAGCGCGGCGGCCCACATGTCCAGGGTGCGCGCATAGTGCGGCTGCAGCGACTGGATCCGGGTGACGGTGAAGCCGGCGTTGCGGGCGTGCTCTTCGACGATCGGGATCGATGGCAGCCAGCCGCCGGGAAAGATCTCCTCGAGGATGAATTTGGCGAACTCGACGATTTCGCGGGTCAGCCCCAACCCCATCTTTCTGGCTTCGGACAACGGGGGCCGGGTAATGGTGTGTAACAGCATCACGCCGTCTGCAGGCAAGACGTCGTAGGCCATCCTGAAGAACCGGGTGTAGCGCTGGTGGCCGAAATGCTCGAACGCGCCGATGGACACGATCCGGTCGACGGGGTCGTGGAACTTCTCCCACCCATCCACCAACACCTGGCGGGAGCGCGGGGTATCCATCTCGTCGAACATCGCCTGGACGTGGGCAGCCTGGTTCTCCGACAACGTCAGCCCGACGACGTTGACGTCGCACTTTTCGATAGCCCGTCGCGTGGTCGCGCCCCAGCCGCAGCCGATGTCGAGCAGCGTCATCCCGGGTTCTAAACGCAATTTGCCCAGCGCCAGGTCAATCTTGGCCAGTTGGGCCTCCTCCAGGGTGATGTCGTCACGCTCGAAGTACGCACAGCTGTACGTCTGGGTGCGGTCGAGGAACAGGCGAAAGAAATCATCGGACAGGTCGTAGTGAGCCTGCACGTCCTCGAAAAACGGCGTCAGCGGCACGGACATACCAAGTGGAGCCTTTCTGTGTTCGACACAGGCTTTACTGCGATTCGCACGCACCCGATGCGTCGGACGCACGGTATCGGATGGCTGCGGCTCCAGCCGCCGACAATATCCCGAGGTGACGGCGACACTGCCGGCAAAGCGCCTGCTAGACGGCCCTAAGGATAGCACCCACGGCCAGCCCGAGCACCAGCAAGGCGCCCACCCGGCGGACGTGCACCCACGCCAGCGCGGCGTACCACAGCGGCCAGACGGGGTAGTTCGCGGGCGGCTGGTCAGGTGGCGGCCGGCGAAAATACGGCCAGACCTTCACCATCCGTGGCAGCGCCAGTACCACGAGCAGCGCCGGCCACGGCATCGCGCCGAGTCCCACCGCCACCGCGACCAGCACATAGAAACCGACCATCATGACGAGCGTCACAACGCGGGCGCGGCCTGCGCCGAGCATGACCGGCAGGGTATGGATGCCAAGCGGCTGGTCGTAGGGAATCTTGTCGATGTGCTTGCCCATCAACACCGTCGTGCACAGCAGCCCGTAGGGCAGCGACGCCAGCAGCACATCCCAGCCGACCGTGCCCACCGCCGAGTAGTACGTGCCGCACACCATCAACGGCCCCCACACGACGAAGACGTCCGGCTCGCCCAGCCCTCGCTTCTTGAGCCGCAGCGGCGGCGCGGTGTAAGCGACGCTCAGCACAAACCCGCTGAGCGCGAACGCAAGCACCGGCCAGCCGCGGGCCAAGCTCAGCACGACCAGGATCGCCAGGTCCGCCACATTGACGGCGGCGATCGCCAGGAGCAGTGTCCGGCGGCTGACCAGCCCCGAGAGCACCGGGTGCGGCGCGTAGAGCGCCCGCGGATAATTCGCGCTGTCGGTGCCGACCTGAGTGTCGTAAAGGTCATTCATCAGGTTGTTGGCTATGTGCGCCAACGTGATTCCCACGATCGCCAATACCAGCCAGCGCCAATCCAACCCGCGTTTGCCGACAGCCAGCAACCCGGCGACCAGACCGGAAACCACGGTCATGGGAAGCACCGCCGCCCGGGTGACGACGATCCAGCGGGTGACGGTGTCAATGGGTCCGTCCGGGGGCGGGTTAGTGGTGCGTAGCGCATACCCCCATGACCGGGCCCACGACTTCAGCCGCGAACCGGTGGTCAGCTCAGGCATCGACGTTCTCGCGTCGCGGCGGCACGATCGGCGCCGGGTGCGGCTGGGCGTTGAACTTCTCCAGCGAGCCGCCGGCTTCCACGATCCCGCACAGCGCGCTCCAACTGAGCATGGTGAGGTAGTCGATCAATTCCTCTTTGCTCATCCGCGGGTCCGAGATCCACGAGTGGGTGGCCAGCTGCACGCCGCCGACGATCATGTAGGCCCAGGGCTCGACCCCGCCGGTGTCCATCCCGACCTCTTGCATACGGCGGCGCAGCATCACCGAGAGCATGCGGGCAATGATTCGCTCGGAGTCGGCGATCACCTTGTTCTTGCTCGGCGAACTGTTGGCCATCACGAACCGATAGGGTTCGGGCTCGGCGGCGACCGTGTCGACGTAGACCCGGATGATCTCGCGCGTCAAATCGAAGCCGTCCATGTCGGCCGTCAGCGCTGCGGCCATGTTGGGGATCAGCGTTGTCTGCGCGAAGCGCATCAGCACCGCGCTCGTCAGATCGTTCTTGTCGACGAAGTAGCGGTACAGCACGGTCTTGGAGACCCCGATCTCGGCGGCGATCTCGTCCATGCTCAGGAACCGGCCGTGCCGGCGAATCGCGGTAATGGTGCCGTCGATCAATTCGTTACGGCGCTCCACCTTGTGCCGGTGCCAGCGCCGTTTTCGACCATCCGCCTTGACGGCCCCTACCGGGGCATGTTCTGCCACTATCGCCGATTCCATTCACTAGACGCCTCGATACTACGGGTTTCTAGGACGGGTTTCCGGCATGTCGCCAAGGCGCGGTTACAGTAACCGGCCGTCACGGCGATCACATGACCAGGAGTCATCCCGGTCGATAGCGGATGATGGTCTGGTGGCCCCAGAACCGTATCGGCCTGAGCTGCCGGCGGCCCCCGCGCAGCCGATGACCAGCCCGGCCCGCCGGGTCGGTGTCTCGTTTGCGGAATCCTTCGCCGGAGCCGACGCCGAAGCCGACGCGCAGCGGCGACGGGCGCTACGCCGGATGAAGGTGGTGGCGCTGAGCTTCCTGGTCGGCGCCAGCCTGGTATTTCTGGGCTGCCGGTGGGCCCAAGCCGGCGGTTCGGCCGCCGCCTGGGTCGGCTACGTCCGCGCGGCCGCCGAGGCCGGCATGGTCGGCGCGCTGGCCGACTGGTTTGCCGTCACCGCGCTGTTCAAGCATCCACTCGGCATACCGATTCCGCACACCGCGATCATCAAGCGCAAGAAAGACCAACTCGGCGAGGGCCTGGGAACCTTTGTGCGGGAGAATTTCCTGTCCCCGCCGGTCGTCGAATCGAAGTTGCGGGACGCTCAAATTCCCAGCCGGCTCGGCAAGTGGCTGTCCCAAGCCGACCATGCACAGAGGGTGGCCGCCGAGACGGCGACCGTGTTGCGGGTGCTGGTGGAGTTGCTGCGCGACGACGACGTCCAGCACGTCATCGACCGCATGATCATCAAGCGCATCGCCGAACCACAGTGGGGTCCGCCCACGGGCCGGGTATTGGCCACGTTGTTGGCCGAAAACCGGCAGGAAGCTCTGATCCAGTTGCTGGCCGACCGGGCTTTCCATTGGTCACTGAATGCCGGTGAGGTCATCCAGCGGGTGGTCGAGCGCGACTCCCCGAGCTGGTCGCCCCGGTTCATCGACCACCTGGTCGGCGACCGCATCCACCGCGAGCTCATGGACTTCACCGACAAAGTGCGCCGCGACCCCAACCACGAACTGCGCCGCTCGGCGAACCGGTTTTTGTTCGACTTCGCCCAGGACCTGCAGCACGATCCGGCCACCATTGCCCGCGCGGAGGCCGTCAAGGAACAGCTGATGGCCCGCGACGAAATCACCAATGCCGCGGCGGCGGCCTGGAAGACGCTGAAAAGGCTGGTGCTCGAGGGTGTCGACGACCCGTCCAGTGCGCTGCGGAGCCGGATCACCGACACCGTCATCCGCATCGGCGAATCGCTGCGCGACGACGCCGACCTGCGCGACAAGGTCGACAACTGGATCGTGCGGGCAGCGCAACACCTGGTCTCGCAGTACGGGGTGGAGATCACCGCGATCATCACCGACACCATCGAACGCTGGGACGCCGAGGAAGCAAGTCGGCGCATCGAGCTGCACGTCGGCCGCGACTTGCAGTTCATCCGGATCAACGGCACCGTGGTGGGTGCGCTGGCCGGGCTGCTGATTTACACCGTCGCGCAACTCCTTTTCTGAGTAGTGCTAACAGTGCTTGCAATAGTTAGCACTAGGCCGTACGGTGGTGATCGTCGCACCGACCGACTAAGGGAGTTCACCAATGCCACAGGAGGAGAAGCTTGCCGCAGTGGTGTCCACCGCCGCGGCCGACATCGGCAGTTTCATCAGGGCGCAGCGCGAGGCGGCGCAAGTATCGGTGCGGCAACTGGCTGAAAAGGCTGGCGTCAGCAATCCGTATCTGTCCCAGATCGAGCGCGGGTTGCGTAAACCGTCTGCGGATGTGCTGAATCAGATCGCCAAGGCGCTCCGCGTCTCCGCCGAGGTCCTCTACGTACGGGCCGGGATTCTGGAACCCAGTGAGACCAGCGAGGTGCGAGACGCCATCATCACCGATACGGCGATCACCGAGCGGCAAAAGCAGGTTCTGCTCGACATCTACACGTCGTTCGTTCAGCAAAACGAAGCCCAGCAAAACGAAGCTGCACGTGAGGAGTCCACGCCTGCCTAATTCCCGATCAGGCGGTAATTAACCGCATCTAGGAAAACCATTCCGTGAAACGATCCTCCAAAGGACATATGAAAGGAAACAACATGGCCGAGAACCCGACCGTTGACGATCTGAGGGCACCGTTGCTCGCCGCGCTGGGCGCGGCCGACCTGGCTTTGGCCACGGTCAACGACTTGCTCGCTGAATTGCGCGACCGCGCCGAAGAGACCCGCACCGACACCCGCAGCCGGGTCGGGGAACGCCGCGCCCGGCTGGCCAAGCGGCGCGAGGAGCTGCCCGAGCAATTGCGCGACCAGCTGCGCGAGCTGCGCGGCCGGTTCACCGCCGAGGAGCTGCGCTCGGCCGCCGAAGGCTACCTGGAGGCCGCGACCAGCCGGTACAACGAGCTGGTCGAGCGCGGTGAGCTCGCTTTGGAGCGGCTGCGCAGCCAAGGTCGCTTCGAGGATGCGTCGGCGCGTGCCGAGGGCTATGTCGACCAGGCGTTGGAGTTGACCCAGGAGGCACTGGGCACGGTCGCGTCGCAGACCCGCGCGGTCGGTGAGCGCGCCGCCAAGCTGGTCGGTATCGAGCTGCCCAAGAAGCAGCCGGCGGCCAAGAAGACACCCGCCAAGGGCGCGCCGGCAAAGAAGACTCCGGTCAAGAAGACCGCGGCCAAGAAGGCGCCTGCCAAGAAGGCGCCGGGCAAGAAGGTCACCCAGAAGTAATCCGCTTCGGCCGCTGCCCGCTATGGCACCGGCAGGTCAGCAAGACACTCGACTCCGAGTCGCCTCGCCGAGGCGGCTCGGAGTCGACGTCTGGGACACAACCCGCATAGGCTTACGGCGTGAGCCTTGTGCATACCGTCCTGGTCATCCTGCTGATCGGCGTGCTGATGACGACGCTGTACGCGTTCGTGCATGCGGCAATGCAGCGTCCCGACGCCTACACCGCTGCGGAGAAGCTGACCAAGCCGGTGTGGCTGCTGATCCTGGGCGCTGCCATGCCGCTGGCATGGTTGCTTGGCGTCCTGGGTATGGCGATCGCCGCCTGCGCGTCGGGGGTGTATCTGGTCGATGTACGGCCGAAACTGCTGGAAATCCAAGGTAAATCGCACTAGCAGCATGCGGGCACTGATCGCCGTCCCCGCGGCGATAGTCGTGGCGCAGCTAGGCGCTGCTCCGGCACGGGCCGATTCGGGCACTGGGGTGGCGCCGCCGTTCGTGGACCACACCGAATGGGTGCACTGGGGCAACCTGCCCAGCCTGCGGGTCTATCCGACACCGTCGGGCCGCGCAGCGGCGAGCCGGCAGGCCAACCCCGACGAGGCCTGGAGCGAGGTGCTTGCGCTGGCTCCCGAGGCCAACAGCGCTAGCATGCGCGCGCAGTTCGTCTGCCACTGGCAGTTGGCCGAGCTGGCGCAGCCCGGCAAGGTCAGCTGGAACCTCGAGCCGTGGCGGCCGCTCGTCGACGACACCACGATGGTCACGTCCGGCTGCAACCCCGGCGGCGGCGAAGAACCGCTGTAGTGGAAGCCCCGCTCACCCGCCGGCACGTGGCCGGCCTCGTCGACCACACTTTGCTCAAACCCGAGGCGACCGCCGCCGACGTGGCGGCCGCCGCCGCCGAAGCCGCCGAGCTCGGTGCGTATGCGGTGTGCGTCTCGCCGTCGATGGTGCCCATCGCAGTCGACGCCGCTGTGCGGGTCGCCACGGTGGCCGGTTTTCCGTCGGGCAAGCACCTGTCCGCGGTCAAGGCGCAGGAAGCGGCCCTGGCGGTGGATGCCGGCGCCGGCGAGATCGACATGGTCATCGACATCGGCGCCGCGCTGGCCGGTGACCTTGCCGCGGTGCGTTCCGACGTCGCCGCGGTGCGCGCAGCCGTGCCCACGGCGGTGCTCAAGGTGATCGTGGAGTCCGCGGCGCTACTGACCCTGCGCGACGCCGACACACTGGTGCGCGTGTGCCGCGCCGCCGAGGACGCCGGCGCAGATTTCGTCAAGACCTCCACCGGCTTTCATCCCGCGGGCGGCGCGTCGGTGCGCGCAGTCGCGCTGATGGCCGACGCCGTCGGTGGTCGGCTCGGGATCAAGGCCAGCGGCGGCATCCGCACGGCTGCCGACGCTCTGGCCATGCTGGAGGCCGGCGCCACCCGGCTCGGGTTGTCGGGTACCCGCGCGGTGCTCGACGGACTGCGATGAAGGTGTCGCGTCAGAGGGTGCCGAAGCAGTCTTGACCGGTCTGCGGCTGCGACGACGACGCCGGGATGTTGGCATTTTGGGTAGAAAACGTCGCCTGCACACCGGAATCGGTGACCTTTACGCTGTCGGCGTGGATGCCTAACGGGTAGTTCTGGGTCGCTTTCGACGTGAGGTCGTCGAGATTCTTCTGCACCGTATTCGTCGACATCTTCGAGCCCAGCGCCCGCAAGTCGACCACCTGCAGCGACAGCCCGTTGTTGGCGATCTGCGGCTTGACGGTGGCGCTGTCCAGCAGGCCCTTCAGTTGGACGGTGCCGTCGCTGGGGTTGGTGGTGACCTTGCTGGTCACCAGACTGCCGATTACCGGGATGGCGTCCTGGATGGATTCTTTGATGCCGTCCGACGACCAGGTGATGGTGCCGTTGACCGACCCGATCGTGCCCTTGGAGTTGTTGGAGTTAGCCAACCGCACATCGTGGATGTCGAGGCTGATCTTCATGCCCTTGGCGCTGCGTACCTGATTGCCGGCGGTCTGCACGGAGATGTTGGTGTAGTGACCGGTGAGGTACTGCCACAGCACCGGCGGTGCCGCGGCGAAGGACACGCTCGCCGAGTCCTGCACCTCGCACTGCACCGCGTTGGTCACTTTGCTGTCGGCGACGTGGCGGGTATAGAGCTCGGCGCCGATCAGCCCGGCCAGGACCAGCGCCACCACGGTGACGAGGGTTAGCACGATAGCCGTGGGATTGCGGAAGAAGCCGCCGCGGGTTTTCACCGGCGTGTCTTTCGACTCGGGTTGGGTGGACAGTTGGGT
>NZ_CAXUCH010000071.1:0-19695 GCF_964249325.1 uncultured Mycobacterium sp.
CACAATGACCGCCGCCGCCGCGGCCACACCGGCGCCGAGCCACGCCGCGACGCGGTTGGCGGCGGCGTTTGCATCACCGCCCCGCCCACCACCTTCCGCGCCCTCGACATCGGGGTGACCGAGATCGACCACAACCGAACGGTTCTCGGCCGTAGTCGCTTCCGGCCCAGGCTCACCGCGGGCCGCATCGACATCACCGAGGGCACCCGACACTTTCACCGCTGCTGGTGCCGGCGATCGCTCCGCCCGGTAGAGACGGTCGAACGCCCAGTCGTCCTCGGCGACATCGCCCGCTGCCACACCATCAGCCACGGTGGTCGATCACCTCGGCATCGATCACCGCCGGATCGCGTCGGGGCGGCACCCACACCGGCACCATCACCCACCCCGAGGCGCCCCACCCGGTGGCGGTGGCAGCGCGGGCCGCGCCTGCTGCGCCCACACCGGGCTGCCATACTCCCCTGATGACCGCGCGAGGCGGTACGCTCGATGCCCCGCCGCGTCGACGCCGCACCCTGCGCGCCGTCAGCAGCACCACCAGCGCCACCACCGCGTAGGGCAACAGCACAATCATCAGCTGCACGATTGCGGCGGCCAGCAGCACCAGCGCGATCGTGGCTGTCAGGAAAAAACCGACCAGTACCTTCATGCGGCGAACCTAACCTTGGTGTCCGACAAAAGCCCACGAACCCGCGAAACCATCAGAGAGACGGTAAGTTTCGTCAGCCCCATTGCGCTCCAGAACAGTTGCCGCCCACGGCGCCCCGCTGATCGGCGTTATCGGCAAGCGGCTTGCCCGACAGCGGCCGAACCGCGACCCGGTGCACGCGCAGATGCGGTAAAGCGTTGCTGAACAACGCATTCTCCGGTCGCCCATGTGAAGGGAGGCCATTTCGACGGCGAGCAACTCCAATGTGGTGCGCGTCGCCGACTCGATGACAGTGAAGCCCAGCGTGAGTGGTCCGCTCACATCCGAAGATGTCTCACGGCGGCCGCGATTGCCGACCTGCTCTAAGAGCAGGTACGGAGACACCGAATAGCGCTGCTGCTCAAGCGCTTCGGTGGCGATCATGCACATCACGGCCGTGTCCGCTCCCCCGGCTCGTCGAGCCGCCGCGCATCCACCAGAGCTGGGCCGGTCAGATCATAGCCTCCCAGGATCGAAGCGGCGTCCTGCGGCGAGAGCGGCTGATTGGGCGGGGTCAGCGGCCACCACTGCGTCGAGCCGGGCACCGCAAGCCAACCCTCGGCGATGCCGTACATCCCTGCCACCACCGGGACCGCCGCCAGCTGCACACATACCCAGGGCAGCACTGCGATCTGGCTGAACGAGCTAGCCCGGTCAAGGACGAGTTCGTAGGCCAGCGTGATCAACAGCCCCATACCCGCACCCGACCACCACAAGGACGCGATGGGATAGCTCCGCAGCGCCCCCGGGATCAATCTGGTGACAACATGTTTGAGAATCCAGCCGCCCAGCCAGCCCAGCGGATTGACCATAGCGAGCGACAGCACAAACACCGTTTCGAGTTGCGAGGCAGGCGATCTCGGCGGCCGCAGCCACAGCGGTGGGAGCACGGTGTCGTCGTGCGGATCGGGGACCGCCGATGCGCGGCGTCGCTGGCGGGCCCGCACCCGTCGGCCCAACTGTTCGGCGCGGCGCCGCTGTATTGTCGACCACCCCTGATGCTCGGCGATCCAGGCGCGCCGCAGTTCGTCGAATCTGTCTGCCGCCTCGCCGGTTCCCATGTACTTGAGCCTAAATCTGCTCAGCCCGGGCCTAGTGCACTAATTTCCGGAGCCGGCGCCCAGCGAAAATTAAGCAACTCGTGATGATGTCGCGCCATGCTCACCGCACGTCGACGGTCGGACCGACGTCGAACCTATGCTGGACAGAAGAAGAGAAACGCGAGTACCTCAGCCGATGATGGTTCGCGGGCTAACGAGCCGACGTGGCAGGCTTTGCGCAGGACGCCCCAGCGTGAACAACGCGGTCGATCGTGCATACCGATATCCTCAAGCCAACTGGTCGATGTCGCCGTGAAGCAAAGGATGAAGCCGCACAACGGCTCCGGGAAAAGTTCTGCGCGATCCGACGGCGGTGACAGTGCTCCGCACGTCGAGACATTATCGAAGACCAACGGACTTCAGTTGCAAGTTCTATCATCCGCCGGTATCCATATCAGTCGCGAGCGGAGGCGAACGCCTCCTAAATTTCAACTTTGGGGTCTTCGCGTCTCATCGCCCCTTCCGTCGCGCCAATGCCCCGCAGGATGAACCCCATTAACTGCTCGACGTCGTCGGCGACTTCCGTGATCGCCTTCTGCTGGAAGCGGTGGAGAAAGGCTGCCTCGAAGGCGGCCCGGATCGACCTGGCGTCGGCTGCAGGGGTACAGGCGGTGAAGGTTCCCTCGGCGCGGCCGCGGTGCAGAATCGCGGCCAGCGCGGCCTCCTCCGCTGTGATGAACAACTCCAGTTCCCGCGAATAGCCCGGCGTGCGGCGCATTTCCTCGGAGTAGAACGTAGCCATTCGTTTGCGCCGCCGCGGATCGGAGATGATCTCGAACATGTGCGTCATCCACAACCGCAGAGCCTCGACTGGCGTTTTGGCGCGTGCGACTACCTCACGCAGCTGCGCCAAAACCGCCTCCCGGTCCCGCCGGAACATCTCCAACAGCAGATCGTGCTTAGTGCTGAAGTTGCGGTAGAACGCGCGCGTGCTCAATCCGGCCTCGTCGAGGATATCGGTGATCGATGCCGACGACCCTGAGTTGCGGTCCAGGCAACGGTAGGCGGCATCGATGATGTGCTGTCGCTCCGACGCACGATCGACCGTCTTACTCTCAGCCACAATGGATTACACCGGATTCCTGCCACTTCGCGATTGTCGCGTCATCGTAGCCGAACTCCTTGAGCACCGCCGCGGTGTGCTGACCGGCCAGGCAGCCGCCGGGCGCCCTGGTCGGCGACCGACTCAAGCCGACCAGCGGGGCCAACCGCAGATGTTCGTCGAATACGGGGCTGACGGCGAGCGTGGCGTATTCGGCCGCCAGTTGCGGATCGGTCTGGATCAGCCGGGCCGGGGCGCCGTCGTAGAGCTCCACGCATCCGACACCGGCCGCGGTGAGACGCTTCTCCCAGAACCCGGCCGACTCCTGGCTGAACACCGCATCGAGACGCCGGGCGAGGTCATCGTCGCTGGCGGCTCGCCCCTCGGGAGTCGCGAACTGGCCGTCGCCGCTGAGATCGGTGAAGTCGCGCAGCGCCTCGATCAGCGGTTGCCATTCTTTCGGTTGCGGCGCCGCCAGGAAGATGTGCCCGTCCGCGGCAGGGTAGATCCGATAGAGCGCCGACAACCCGTTACCGTCGTGCACAGGCGCAGAAGGCGGGGGGGCATCCGCATAGTCGACGAGCCAATCAGTGAGCACATGGGTAACTGTGGCGAGCATCGAGGTGTGCACCTCATGGAGCGGGTGGCCGCGGTCGCGGCCGATGAGCGCGGTAAGAATCGCCGAGGCCACCGCCAGGGCAGCCAGACCGTCGGTCTGCAATTCCGGTGCTGTGCCGGCGGTGGTCACGCGCGGCGCCTGGTGCATGACTTCGTCGAGGCTGGACGTCCTAGCCGCGGCGTCGGGTGTATTGGTCAGCGCGACGCCGCCTGCGGCGGCGATGCTCGGCGCATACGATGGCCGGGCGCCGTAGGGTCCGTCGACGCCGTACCCGGGCGCCGAGACGTAGATGAGCTCTGGGTTGATGGCCCGCAATTTCGCCGCGCCGATGCCCAGCCGGTCGGCCGCGCCGGCGCGCATGGATTGCAGTACCACGTCGGCGGAGGCGACAACGCGGTGCGCCACTGCCTGGCCTTCTTCGGTGTGCAGGTCCACTTGGATACTTTCTTTGCCCTGCATCACTTTTGCGCCGGCCGCCTCCGGGAACTGCAGGAGTGTGCGGATGTTGTCACCGGACATGGCCTCGAATTTGATGACGCGGGCCCCGAGGTCAGCCAGCACACTGGTGGCGTAGGGGGCGGCGAACATTTCGCCGAATTCGACGATCGTCACGCCGGTCAGCGGGGGCTCGGTACCGCGGTGGGAGCCGCACTTGGCGGGGTGCACAGCGGCCGGCCACCCCGTTCCGGAGTCATCGAGCCGAGGTGCGGGAGCCGGCGGGCGCAACGGACCGCTGGGTGTGTGAATGAGGGTGGTCGGCTGGCGCACCGGACCGACCCCCGGATCCGCCGCCACGGCGGATCGCCCGTTGTGCAGCAACTGGGGGTGGTCTAAGACCTGGGGCCCGGACCGGAACAACTCAGCACACAAGTTGGGGTTGTCATCGAAACACTGTTGCCATTCGGCGAGGGAGCGTTCACCGACTTTCGACAGCAGGATCGACCAGAACTCCCGGTACAACTCCGGACTGTCAAGGATCGGAAACCCTTTCCACTTAGGGTCGGCGAGCAGCTCCATCACGCCGAACTCGGTCAACATCGCGGCGAACAGATGCGGCGACACCTGGGCGAACTGCAACCAGTGCCCGTCCTTCGTGGGTGCGGCTAGCAGCGCCAGCAGCAGCGGGCTTTGCGGCGCCCCGTCCTCGGTCCACGCTTCCACAGTCTGGTACGCCTCCGGCCACCGGATGCCGACCAGCTCCCCGAACCAGTTCCACGCGTCGATCGAGTGCACTCCGCGCACCAGATCAGCATCGACAATCTGCCCCAGCCCACTGCGATCCCGTTCATGCAAAGCGGCCAGGATGCCATGCACGGCAATGTGTCCGGCGGCGAAACTCGCGTAGGGGACCGTTACGAACGACGGTCGCGGCGGATTGGCCATCCGGCGCACCGCGTGGGAAAGGCCAGCCTTGGCCAACACCAGGCCCTCGTAGCCCTTGAGGTCGCGCCACGGGCCGCTGCGCCCCCATCCGGTGATGTGGGCGATCACCAACTGCGGATGACGGGTGAGCAGAGCCTGCGAGTCGATGCCCAATTCGGCGAGCGCGGCAGGGCTGAACGTCATAACAACGACGTCGGCGGTGCCCAACACTTCGTCCAGTTCGCGCGCCCCGGACGCCGTCTTGAGCTCGACGACCCGGCTGCGCTTACCCCGTCCAAACGCCGGCCAACCACGAAGGTTGCGCATGAGACTGCCACCCGGTGGTTCCACCATGAGCACGTCCGCGCCCGAGTCGGCGAGGAACTGGGTGCAGAAGACGCCCGGAAGTGTGGTGGACAGGTCGACGACTCGGATGCCGGTGAGCGGGGTCACCGGTGGGGCGGCATGTGCATCGGCGGAAGGCGACATCGGGCGCGACTCCTTTGAAAATTACGTTTTCACGTTATGGCACACAACCCAGGTTTCGTGTGACGTCGATCGCATGCTAGCCCATTCCTCAAGGCAATATCTACAGGTACCCTCCGCAAACTGTTGACATGCTGTCCCTGCGCATCCTAGCCTCGGTGAAAAGCCATTTTTCAAATTTGGCGCTCAGGGTTGGAGAACCGCATGACCAAGATCTGGACGAACTCCGGCGACTCACACTTTCTGGAACCCGACGACCTCTGGCGCTCCCGCCTGCCGAAACGGCTGGCCGAGTTGTGCCCGCGCTCGGAAAAAGACCCCGACGGCGAGTACGAAACCGTCTTCGTCGACGGCCAGATCTTCCGCCGAAAGCTGCCGTCGCCCGCTCTCGTTGCCTTCGCCGAAATGAGCTCGCGGCCCGCCGGCTGCCGCGACGCCAAAGCCCGGCTGAACGACCTCGACCAAGAGGGTGTGTGGGGCGAGGTTATCTTCCCGTCACTGGGCATGTGGGCTTCGACGTTCCGCACCCCTGAGTTGCTCAAGGCGTGCATGCGGGCCAGCAACGAGTGGGCGCTTGAGGAGATCGCTTCGGTGTCGCCGCGTTACGTGGTGACCGCCCAGGTGTCCACCCTCGCCGTCGATGACGCGGTTGAGGAGTTGCAGTGGGCCGCCGACAAGGGGTTCAAGGCGGTCTTCCTGCCGACCGCTCCCCATCCGAGCGCACCGGATTGGCATCGCAACGACTGGGAACCCTTGTGGGCGGCGGCCGAGGAAGCCGGCATGGTGCTCGCCTTCCACATTGGCACCGATCCCGTGGACCCGACAGCCGGCAACAGCGCCACCGGCGGAGCTGGTCAGGTTTACCGCGGTCCCGGTGGGGCGGTCATGAACTACGCCGAGACCACCTTCTCCGGCCAGCGGGCGACCATGAAGCTTGTCGCGTCCGGCGCATTGGACCGTCATCCCAACCTGAAGGTGCTGATCTCCGAGGGCGGGGCGACGTGGGTTCCGTTCCTCGGTGACCGGCTGCTCGAGGGGTACCGCCAGCACCACATGGTGGCGCGGCCCAAATTAAGCCGGAGCCCGAAGGAGATCCTCTACAGCCAGGTGTACGCGTCGTTCCAGCACGACGAGACCGCCGTGCAGGCGTTCGAGCACATGGGGTACCGCAACGTCATGTTCGGTAGCGACTATCCGCACATCGAGGGCACGTTCGGGCACACCCAGGACACGCTCAAGACGCTGTTCGACGGGGTGAGCGACGAGACACGGCTGCGCATCACGCAGGGCACCTTCTTCGAGCTCTTCCCCGACGTTCCGCCGGTCCCCGCCGAAAGCATTTGACCCGGTGTCCAATTCGAATGGCCTACGTGACGTCGCGATCGTCGGTATTGGGGCGACGCCCTATTACAAGCGCGGCGGCTCGCTGCCGAAGACCACCACCGAACTCGCCGGCGACGCGATCATCGCCGCGTGTGAGGATGCGGGGCTGAGCGTCCGAGACATCGACGGATTCGCCTTCTACTCGGGCGCCAGCGCTGGCTATACCGAGAAGATGGACACCGCGGACTTCATGGAGACCCTCGGTATCCCGGAGGTCCGGTTCACCGGGGCACTGACCGCCGGCGGCGGCGGTTCAGCGGGCGCGATCGGGCTGGCACGTGCGGCCATCGTCGCAGGCGACGCGTCCGTCGTCGTCACGGTGATGGCGCTGCAGCAGGCCAAACAGCGTCTGGGATCGGTTTTCTCGGCGATGGAGCCCGATCCGATCAACTCGTTCCTTCAGCCGTCGGGGCTATTCGGCCCGGGCCAGCTGATGTCAGTGTTGGCGCGTCGACATATGCATCTGTACGGCACCCGCCGTGAGGCCTTCGCCGAGATCGCGATCTCGACCCGCGTCAATGCGTTGAACCGGCCAAAGGCCATTCACCGTGAACCACTCACGCTCGAGGACTACTTCAACGCACGGATGATCGCAGAACCGTTGTGTCTCTATGATTTCTGTCAGGAGACCGATGGTGCGGTCGCGGTGATCACCACGAGCATGGATCGCGCCCGCGACCTTCGACAGCCCCCCGTCCCCGTGGTCGCCGCCGCGCACGGCGGAGTCAAGGAGTGGGGACGTGCGTTCGCATGGATGGGCATGCCCGACGAGTACTTCGCCTCGTCGGGCAACAAACCGATCGCCGACCGGCTCTACCGGCAGGCGGGGATCACCACCGCCGACATCGACGTGGCGCTGCTCTACGACCACTTCACCCCGATGGTCCTGATGCAACTCGAAGATTACGGATTCTGCGAAAAGGGCCAGGGCGGACCGTTCGTGGAGAGCGGGGCGATCCGCTACGACGGCGGCTCCATTCCGCTCAACACGCACGGTGGCCAACTGTCGGAGGCCTACGTCATCGGGATGACCCACATCATGGAAGGAGTCGAGCAGATGCGGGGCACTGCCATCAATCAGGTGGCCGGCGCAGAGCTCGCATTGGTCACCGGCGGGCCGGCCAGTCTGCCGGTGAGCGGGTTGATCCTGGGGCGTGCCGCATGAGCGCGTCTACGGCGACGCAGGCGACCACGTTGCCCGGCGAGCATGTCCGGATCGCGGTCAACAAGGACACCGAACCGTTCTGGCAGGCAGCCAAGCAACGGCGGCTGGTCGCGCCCCAGTGCGCAGACTGCGGCGCCTTCCGGCTGCCTCCCACACCGTTCTGTCCGAACTGTCAGTCCAAGGCGGTCAACTGGGTTCAGCTCAGCGGTGAGGCGACGGTGTACAGCTTCGCGGTCGTGCACGGCATTCCCGGAATGCCCGAACTCACCGTTGTGCCTGTGGTTGTCGATCTGCCCGACGCACCCGGCGCCCGCCTCGTCACCAACGTCATCGACGTCGCGCCTTCGGAGGTCGCGATCGGAATGGCGGTGCGCGTGGACTTTTCACCCATCGCCGACGGCTGGCTGCTGCCGGTGTTCCGACCGGCCGACACCGGGGTGAGCAATGGCTGACGACGACAGTGCCCTTCATGACAAACCGCTCGAGTTCCTCACCAGTATCGCCGACACCGGAGGTGACTGCGGCGGCCAAGTCGTGCGGCCCGAAGACGGGCACTTTCGTGCCTGGTGCACATGCGGCAACTGGAGCGTCGAGGTCGACGACGCCGAAGAAGGCCTGCGGCTGGCACGCATCCACACCAGCCATACACCACACTGACAAACACTGACAAAGGGGACAGTTTCGTGGGAAACCTTGAAGGCAAGGTCGCCTTCATAACCGGTGCCGCCCGAGGTCAGGGGCGCGCCCATGCCGTTCGCCTCGCCAGCGAAGGTGCGGACATCATCGCACTCGACATCTGCGCCGACATCGAGTCGATGGACTATCCCAACGCCACGCCCGCTGAGCTTGAGGAGACGGCCAAGCTCGTCGCAGATCAGGGCCGACGCATTGTTGCCCGGCAGGCCGATGTCCGTGACGCCGACGCCGTCGACGCGGTCGTCGCCGAGGGCGTAGAGCGGTTCGGCCGTCTCGACATCGTCGTGGCCAACGCGGGGATCGTGCGACTCAGTGATGGGTCGCAGCGGCGCCAGATCTTCCGCGACATCATAGATGTCAATCTGATCGGCGTGTGGAACACCGTCGAGTCGTCGGTCCCGCACCTCCTCGGGGGCGGCCGGGGCGGATCGATCGTGATTACCAGTTCCAGCGCCGGACTCAAGGCCACCGGCACCGACCGCGCCGGTGGTCAGGCCTACGCCGCCGCCAAGCGCGGCCTGGTCGGGCTCATGCAGGTGCTGGCTAATCGGTTAGGCCCGCATTCGATTCGGGTCAACACCATCCACCCCACGGGAGTGGCGACCGGCATGGTGATGAACGAGACGATGGCGAAACTGCTTGAAGCTGGCGACGAGGCGCTGTCGGCCATGCAGAACGTGCTACCGATCCAGATCCTGCAACCCGAAGAGGTCGCCGAAGCCGTCGCGTGGCTGGTGTCCGACGCAGGCAAGTTCATCACGGGCACCGCCTGGCCGCTTGATGCCGGCTTCTCAGTGAGGTGACGGACAAACCCATGACCGCTTCGACGATCGACCCCACCCGTCCCGAAGTCACGTTGCGCATCGGCGGTGAAAGGCGGCGCACCGCCTCCGGCGGCACCTTCGACCACATCAACCCGTGCACCGGGACATCCGACGCCACGATCCCGATGGCGGGACCCACCGAGATCGACGAAGCCGTCACGGTGGCCCACAACGCCTACCGGACCTGGCGTCAGATCGACCCTGCCGAGCGCCGGCATCTGTTGTTGCGGTTGGCCGATCTGATCGAGCAGCACGCCGACGACTTCATCCGCCTCGGCACCTTCGACAACGGCACACCGACCGGCCTGGTGGCCGGACTGGTCGCGATGTCGGTGGAGTGGACGCGGTACTACGCGGGGTGGGCCGACAAGATTACCGGCGAGGTGTCGGGTTCCTACCGTGCCCACGGTGAGTTCAGCTACACGTTGCGCCAGCCCTACGGCGTGATCGGCGTCATCATCACCTGGAACGGTCCGCTGATCTCGTTGGCGATGAAAGTGCCTGCCGCCCTCGCCGCCGGCAACACCGTGGTAATCAAGCCGTCCGAATTGACCCCGTTTAGCGCCACCTTGTTCGCCGACCTCGGCGCCGAGGCCGGAATTCCCGGCGGCGTCATTAACGTGGTGCCGGGCTCCGCCGAGGCGGGTGCAGCGCTCGTCGGGCATCCGCTGGTCAAGAAGGTAAGCTTCACCGGCGGCCCGGATACCGCGCGAAAGATCCTGCAGTCGTGCGCCGAACACATCAAGCCCTCTGTCATGGAGCTCGGCGGCAAGTCCGGAAACATCCTCTGCGAGGACGCAAATCTCGACCTCGCTTGCAGTGTGGGCACATTGATGTCGGTCGGCATGATGAGCGGTCAGGGCTGCGCATTCCCGACCCGGATGATCGTGGCCCGCCCGCTCTACGAAGAGGTGCTTGCGCGAGTTTCGGCCATCGCGTCGATGATCAAGGTCGGCGAGACCATCAAACCCGACACCGTGGCCGGACCGGTGGTGAATGAGGCTGCAATGCAACGGATCACCGCAATGATCGAGCGGGCCAAAGAGCAGGGCGCGCGGTTGATCACCGGTGGCGAGCGCCTCGGGGGCGATCTGGCAGCCGGTTACTTCCTTCAGCCCACCGTGTTCGCTGACGTCGATGCCCATTCCGAACTGGCACAGAAGGAGGTCTTCGGCCCGGTTCTGTCGGTCATTCCGTTCGAGACCGAAGCGCAGGCCATCGAGATCGCCAACAGCACGCCCTACGGGCTTTCGGGGTATGTGTTCACCAACGATCTCAAGCGGGCCCACCGGATTGCCGAGGAGATGGAGACGGGCGAAGTGCTGATCAATGGTGCGGCACCGCTGAGCGTGCACCGGCCGTTCGGTGGTTTTGGGATCAGTGGGATGGGCAAGGAAGGCGGTCGGGAAGGTCTCGACGAGTTCTTGCGAACCAAGAGCGTGAGCATCGCCTGAGGCTGGTATGGGCGCAACCGAATTGGGCACACCGCGCTTCGGGTTGCATCCGCTGCACGGTATCCATGAGCCCACGCAGGGCACGCCGCCGCGGCGCCCGGGTTCGCTCCGGCGAACTAGTTCCATCGACATGACGCGCGATCCAGGCTCGCTGGATCCGGTGTATCTCGCGGGCCGGGCGCGCGATCTGAGGACGGCAACCGACGGGACGGCGACGGTGCTGGGCACTGCCGCGCTGCACGCCGCCGTCGAGATGATCGCACGCGTCGTACAACACGTCGAAGTCGATCCGCCGGTTCCCGGCCTGCATCTGGTCGGTGCCCCGGCGATGAGTGGTTTTCGCGCCGCCGTCGACAAGGCGGCACCTGACCTTCGCCTGCACCGCGATCTGCGCTACACGCTGCTCGACGACGTTCCGGTCGCCACGCTGATCTCCGGGCATGCGCTGTCGGCATCCGGCATGCTGGGAAGCGGCACGAAGTCGGGGTACCTACCCGTCGCCGACCAGTGTGCCGGCTTCGTGACCGGCGGTCTGCTGATGACGTCGTTCGAAAAAGGCGATCCCGCTGTGGTAACGGGCCCCAAAGCACCTGACATCGATGACCCCGGCGACCGGTGGGCCTGGCACGACATGGCTCCGCTACCCCTGCACGGCATGCGGCGCCAACGCCGACTCGACGTGTACCCGGACGGGAATTCTCCTGAAGTGTTGATCGACACGATGTTTCGCGATAGCTACGTCCGCGCCGACGGCGCCGAAACCATCATCCACGAATACACGATCGCAGCAGCAGTGGACACCAGCAGCGCCATCATCACCCGCGCGGAGGCGGTGCCGCGGGTACTGCCCTGGCAGGAATGTCCGGGTGCCGTCGCCAGCGCTGCCCGCATCGCGGGAATGCGATTGGGCGAGTTACATTTCCGGGTCCGTCAAGAACTGCAGGGCACATCGACCTGTACGCACCTCAACGACGCGTTGCGCAGCATCGCCGATGCTGCGGCGCTCATTCCTCTACTCGATACCGACTGACAGGAGACAATACCGATGCCTGCATCGTTGACCTTCGATGTCTCCGACGCCGTCGCAAGCGGAGAGCGGCTGACCCAAACAGCGTGGGCATTTCTCCCCGAGCGTCCCTCGGAGGCGTTGGCCATCTTGGTGTGCCTGGCGGGCGGTCTGTACGATAAACACTACTGGCACATGGAGATTCCCGGGCATCCCGGATACAGCTTCGGCGAGCACATGTCCCGTGCCGGCTACATCGTAATCGCGGTGGACCATCTGGGCGTGGGCGAAAGCACTGACCCCGTGAAGTCCGGTCCGGTGGGCCTGGAATTGCTCGCGACTGGTGATGCCGAGGTGGTGCGTCAGATTCGCGCGAAGAGCGCCGATGGCAGCCTGGTCGACGGTCTACCGGCGACGCAGGTGCCCATCGTCGGTGTCGGTCACTCGATGGGATCTTGTCTGATCACGATGGTCCAAGCCCGCGAAGGCGAAGGCGGCTATGACGCGGTGGCACTTCTCGGTTACGGAGTGCAGATCACCAATGTCCACGAACACGATGCCGACGCTGAGGACCTCGAAGCCCGCATCCAGCAGAGCCTGGAAACCGCGTACCAGGTGACCGGCGCCAAACCACGGGACAGCCACGTCGTCGCGCCGCGCTCATACCTGGCCGACATGTTCTACGCCGGGGAGGTCCCGCAAGAGGTGATGGACGCCGACACCGCGGTGCAGAGCAGGGTACCTCTGCGGAGCGCAGCGGAGGTCACCACGCCCGGTTTCGTCGAGCAGTACACACCGAAATTGCCGGTGCCTGTGTTCCTGGCGTTCGGCGCCGCGATCGATGTGTCACCCAACCCATACAGCGAGCCGGCCAATTACACCGGATCGCCGGACGTCACGCTGTACCTGGTGCCGAAATCCGGTCACTGTCACAACTTCAGCAGCCACCGTGCTGTGCTGTGGGACCGCATCGCGGCGTGGGTGCCGACGGTAGTTCGATGAGCCTTTGCCGTGAAACAGGCTGCGAGACATCGGAGAACAAACGTGACAAGAGGATTCCGATTCGGCGTGGCCCTGTCAACACTGACATCACGCGTTCAGTGGCGCGATGCCGTGCGCCGCGCCGAAGACCTCGGCTACGACGTACTGCACCTGCCTGATCACCTCGCTACACCCGCTCCCTTGCCTGCGCTGCTTCTCGCTGCCGAGATGACGAACATGCGGGTCAGTCCGTTCGTTCTCAATGCGGGTTTCTACAAGCCGGCATTGCTGGCCCGCGATGCCACGGCACTCGACTTACTCACCGACCACCGTTTTGAACTCGGTTTGGGCGCGGGTTACGTAAAGCACGAGTTCGAAGCCGCAGAGCTCGAATTCCCGAGCGCTCGAGATCGTGTCAACCATCTCGCGCACACCATCCGCTATCTGCGCCAACACCTCCCGCATGTGCCCATCATGGTCGCCGGGTCGGGTGATCGAGTGTTAAGCCTAGCTGCCAAAGAGGGCGACATTGTCGCGTTGAGTGGTCGCCGGCCGAACAGCGCCGCTGCTGATCCGCTTGCGGAGCTGGTCGACTTCGTTCGACAGAAGGCGTGCGAGCGCTTCGGTGATCTGGAGCTGAACCTCACCATCACTGCCCTGCCCCACGACAGCAGCGGCATCCCGAAAATCCTTCGGACCCCGGGCTTCGGACAAAGCCTCACCGACGAACAGATTCTCAAATCGCCGACAACGTTGACGGGAACGTCGAGGGACATGGCCGACACGCTGCGTCACTACGCCGAGAACCACAGCATCACCTACATCAGCGTCCCGCAGTTGCACATGGAGCCTTTTAGCAAGGTGATCCACGAACTCCGCTGACGGCCGATACGACCGTGGTGTGATACCTGCAGAGTGAGCGAACGAGAGGCCGTAGACGCACGTTATCTGGACCCAATGCGCTTCCATGAGTTTGGCTGGGTCCGACATCTGCAGTCTGGGCGCCACTGAAGTATCTTCGGCATCTCTGCGAGTCGATGGCCTTCACCGGTGGCTTATCGAGCGGCCACTCTTCGAGGAGCGTCCGTCGGTCCCATGACCGACCCCGGTGCCTCCCTCACCACAGCCCGTGACATCGAGGCGACGCCAGCGCGCTTGCCGCGCAGTTCGAATGGCGAGTCGACGCGCCTCGTCGATCAGCTCGTTGCCGACGTTTCCGGCGATACTTAGCTGCAACGCAAAGTTAGGCACATTAGGCTGTGCACCCCGGTCGTGTGCTCGAGGACCGTTCGCGCCTCCTGCATTAAAACCCAACCATTCCCGATCCAAGCGCACCGGGTTAACCGTTATCGCGGTGGGTCGCAGGCGCCGCGCAGTTCGTCGAGGTATTTGACGAATTCATCCCAGTCGAGCAACTCCACCATCTCTCCGGGCGTGCCTCGTGGGATCAGCCGCGCCTCACCGGTGTTACGGGGCAGGAGTTCCTCGGGTTCGATCGCGTTGCCGAAGTGGCGGTGGGTGGTTTTGTCGTCGCCGTTGTGGCCGTAGGACTGGTGGCTGCGGGTGGCCTTGCCCGCCCAGAACGCCGCCGACTCCATCGGCTCGCGCTCATGCGAGCCGTACATGATCAGCGTCGCCGGGGTCACGTCGCGGATCGCCCGGCCCTGAAGGGGTCCGTAGACCGCGTCAAGCTGCGAACACGCTTGCGCCGCATAGCAAATCGACACACCCAGGCCGCGTGATTCGGCAAGGTACTGCGGCAACCGCGGCAGCGGTGTGTTGGTGATCTCATCAAGAAACAGCCCCACCCGGCTGAACTGTTCCCATTGCGCCACCTTCGTGCGCTGGTGGTCAATCAGCTGATCCATCAACGTGATCGCCTGCGCGGCCACCGTGCCGTCGGCGGGAGTGAGCAAATACACGGTGGCGCCGGGATTATCGAAGAAGGACAATTCCAGCGGCGGCAGGTTTCGGTCTCGCCGCGAAGTGCGCAACCACGCCGTGAGCACCTTGGTCACCGTCATTTTCACCGAATCACGCTGCCGGGCATCCATGTCCAGCACGGCGCGTACCCGGGCCTCAAACAAAGCGTCCTCCATCCAGGCCGCCGCGGCCGCCCACGACGGCTCGGTGCTGATATGAACCGCCCCGCTTCCCGGTTTGGCCAAGTTTTCGGCGGCCGCCAGCGTCCACTGCATGCCGCCGCCGGTCGCCGCGGGGCTGCCCGCGAACAGCAGACACGTCAACGGCGCGAACGCCAGCTGATCCCACGGACCCGGGTCGGTTCCGCTGCGAAACGCGCTGCCGGACAAAGCCACAGCCGAAGTGCTCAACAACGTCTCCGTCACCGCCATCGCGTCGGCCACACTGCTGATCAGCGCAGTGGGATCGAAGCGGTGCGGCGTGAACTCCCGGGGATAGTAGGGCGCCACGATCGGGCGCAGATCAAGCAGAGCCGCAGGCCCACCGCGACGCGAAGCGACCATCTGCATCAGATCGTCTTTACTTGACGACACCAAAGCCGGGGCCGGCCACAGCACCGCCGACTGGGCCAGCCACTTACGCGTTTTACCGGTGCCCGGTGGGGCGAACGCGCCGATATGCGGGGCGGTCTCCAGCGGGCGAGGCCTGCCGGTCCGCTTGTCACGAACCCACCCGCCGAACGGGGTGATCGACAGACGATGCTCATCGAAACTGGCGTTGCGGCACCGCACCAAACGACCCTAAAGCCCGTGCGCTAGTGGTCTGTGCACGAATTCTCACCGGCATACATTCCTGCACCGCCTCGTTCCCAAAACACTTTCGGGGACCGTTCTTGTCAACTCCGCCCGCCGCTCAGACGCTGCGCCGTGGCGGTGTCGGGCACGCACAGCGATGTGGTGAGGCTTTCGGTAGGACGCCGGCGAGCCACTCGCGACAGACAGGTGACGTGAATCAGTGGGTCGGTTCCGGGGATGAACCTGACACCATACGACCGGGCCGGCTTTCCTGAAACCAGCCGCTGCCAACCACGCCATCTCGGTAACGTCAGTTCTTAGCAGCTAGCCAGCTAGGGCCTCAGTTCGTGCACAGGCTAGAGTCCTGGCTCGCATACAATTAGTCACGGTAATTCCTAACACCCATACTGCCCAACAAGAGCTAATAGGGCTGGGGCCCGGGATTGAACTACTCATCCCGAGTGGGATAAGGAGGAGCTCCTTGGCAGCTGTTGGGACGACGGGGATGCCGTCGCGGCCGTATTCGGCGTTGGTGGTCGGCGGATTGTGGCCCGCTAGCGATCCGGAGTCGTGGCAGCAGTCTGGCACGGTGCTCGAGCAAAAGGCCCACGAGTTGTTGAGTCAGGCCGACCAGATCCGCCAAACCGCCGACGCAGTGCCTGCCCAAGGCCAGTCCGGGCAAACGGTGGAGGGATTCGTGTCAGCCTCGCACCGCAGCGCCCAGACCGTGACCGGGCATGCCGATGAGTACTTCACCATGGCCGGCGCGGCCCACGAGATCAGCCGGGTGCTCCACGGGCTGCGCAGCGACCTCGACGACATCGACCGCCAAGCCAACGAAGAAATCCAGCGCATCCTGTCCACCCGCGGACCTGGCATCACCGCCGCCACGCAGGCTGCCGCACTCAACGCGGTGGTCACTGAGGCACGGGCCCGCGCCACCGAAAAAGCCGCCACCGCCACCGCCGCCATCAACGCCCAAACCACCAAACTCGCCGGCGATTTCGATCTGGACACGCAGTACCTCAGACCGCAGGGCCTTCCCGGCGGCGGGGCGCCGCGGGGCACCATTGCCGAATCCACCGTCGAATGTGGTGCGTACGTTACGGCGCTCACTCAGATCACGACTACGTACCTCTCGCTTATGTCCCAGTGCTGCAATAACAAATAAGGGGTGAGTCGGGGATATGCCCAATGCGACGATTTTAGGTAGATCATAAGATGCGCGAGTCTTGGCTTGATTATTGGTGGATCCTGGCATCAGTGCTATACGTCATTCTGCTCGTCATTCTGACCGTCGCTTTAATCCGTCGTGGAACTTTCGGTAGAACTTGGCCGAAAATCGCATTAGGAATCAACTGCGTGATTATTTTGTCAATTCCAATAATGCACCGGCCCGGAAGTTACATAAACGCGGCACTCGTCGTGCTCAACCTGCTCCTATTATTCAGGGTTATTTTCAAGCCCGAGATATCGCCAAAGCCGTCGGATCGGTGAGTCAGGAAATTCCCGGTCCAGCGGTCCGGCTGCTTGCCCCATGCAGCAAGGCTGGCCTCGCTTCGCCGCCGACGCGGACGCCGTGGCCATGAATTGCTCACTGCACTATTTGGCCGTGATCTCGGTTTTCCGCGAATGAAGTTCGAATGACCGCTCCGGCCCGGCGAAATTCTCACTCGGACTGGGGCTCGCTCGGCGAGACCGTGATTCTTAGGTGCTCGCTGGGAACGGTGGCCCATTATCCCGATGACCCAGGCGAGTGGGGCGACCTCGACGCAATCGCGCGGCTGTGGTCGGCCGATGGTATCCGTGAGGCCCTCTTGCTTGCCAGCCCGGTGCTGGGGGCCCAAGTTGACAAGCTGCTGTCATCCTCGGGCGCTGACACACCGATCAAGAAGCGCAAGCGCCTGCACAAGGCACTGTTGAAGTACGCGCTGCGCTTCAGCACCAGATGCACGCCGTTCGGGATGTTCGCGGGTGTGGCGGTGCTGCCGGTCGGCGACGGGGAACCGGTGCTCGGCAAGTCCCACATCCGGCACGTCCGCGCCTCCGGGGCGATCACCAGGCGGCTGGTGGCAAAGGCTCGCGCGTTGCCGCAGGCTCGGCTGTACCCCAACCCGGCGCTGACCGAACGCGCCGACCGCCTGGTCGTCACCGTCATGCGCGGCTCCGACGACACCCACACCCAGGCGTCGATCAGAGCCACCGGGCCCGCCCGGCTGGCCCTCGACACCGCTGCCGGCACCGCGACGCGACACGACATCGAGCAGCGGGTCGCCGAAGCCTATCCCGCTGCCGACCCCCCGACAGTGCAGAAGCTGATCGACGACCTGTTGGCGGCCGAGGTGCTGTTGTGCGAGGCAGAGCACTCCGCATTCGACGGCGATCCGTTGGCGCGCCTGCCCGACGCCGTCGAGGGCGTCACCGAGATGCGGGCCGCCGTCGCGCGGTATTCCGACGCGTCTGATCCGGTCGCCGATGGCAGCCTGGACGCGCTGCTGCGGCTGTGCTCGGCGGACGACATCCAACGCGACGTCCACGTCGACCTGGAACTCGATGCGTCCGGGCAGGTGCCCGCGTCGCTCGTCGACGCGGCCCGCGATGCCATGACGGCCCTGGCAGCGACGATGGCCCACCTGCCGGCGACCCCCGCGCTCGATGAGTTCAGCGCGGCGTTCACGGAACGATACGGCAACACCCTGGTTCCGTTCCTAACCGCTGTCGACGAGGAACTCGGGATCGGCTACCCGCGGGCCTACGAGTCGGATACGGCGCAGCGCCCCGCTGCTGCCGCAGACGACGACCACACTGCCCAACGGCGTCGGGAGCTGATCGCCCGGCTTTTGCAGCGGGCGGCCTCCGACGGCTTGGATGTCGTGGAGCTCACCGACGCCGACCTGGCAGGTTTCCCAGATCCCGACGGTATGCCCAGCAGCTTCGATGTCATGCTCAAGCTCCACCGCGAGGCGTCGGGTCTGCGGGCGACAGTTACCGGACTCGGCTTTCCCGGCGGGTCCGCCATTGGACGCTTCACCGCCCTCATACCCGGGACGCGGGAGATTGCGCAGTGCTGCGTGGAGTTCGACACCGCATGGTGGGCCGATAACACCGGTGGCCGGGGAATCCTCTGCGGAGTCGACTACATCGCCGGAACGGACTCCGTCAACGAGGTCGGGGCGACCGCACAGCTGTACCCGGTGACACTCGCGGTCAACGCGCTTCCGCACCACCCGGTCGGCCCGGTGCTCACCCTCGCCGACATCTACCTCGGCTGCGCGGAAAGACGCATGCGGACCGTCCTGGCCGACGGCACACCGGTGCGCGTGCGTCAGCTCAACATGGCAACGACTCGCGCCTCGGCCAGAGCCATCCGGCTACTGCGGGAGATCTCCGATGCCGGGACCAGGGTGCCGTTTTGGTCCTGGGGCGAGGCCGAGGCGATCTTGAACCACTTCCCCGCAATCCGGTACCGCGATGTCACCCTGGCCGAACAGCGGTGGCGCTACCCGGCGACCGCGGAGCGAACCCGGGCTGCGCTGCGAGACTGGATCACCGCGACCGGCATCAGCCGCCACGTGCGCGTCGGGCCGCACTACAACCTGCTACACCTCGACACCCAACACCCGGCGCACCTGGACCTGCTGCTCGACGAAATCACCGCTGGCAACCAGTGGGTGTTCCGCGCCCCGGGGCCGGACCAGATGGGCGTGGTGGGCGACTACCGGGCGGCAATGCACCCCGCCGAAGCGGTCGTCACCGTCGCCTCCCCGAGCGCGTCGCGCGTTGAGCCCGACCTAACCAGCCACCCGCTGCACAACCCCGCCCACGATGAACACCGGCTGCTACTGCCGGGAGGCGCCTGGACCGCATTCGCCATGAGCGCCGCCGCCGGCTCCCACGACCGCACGCTGCGGGCGTTCGCTGACGCGTCCCCCGAGCTCACCGGCGACTGGTACTTCGTGCGCTACCGGGAAAACGGCCGCGACCAGCTGCGCCTGCGGGTGCGACGCCCAGTTAGCGAGCTCACCGGCGTCTTGGCGTGGCTCGCCGAGGCTCGCCTGGCCGGGCGCATCGGCGACTACACGATCCCGGTTTACCACCGGGAGCTCGAACGCTACGGAGGACCCCGAAGCTTCCCGTGCTATGAACGGCTGTTCTGTCAGGAAACCGCGCAC
>NZ_CAXUCH010000072.1:0-19441 GCF_964249325.1 uncultured Mycobacterium sp.
CTCCGGGTTGCTCATCGGGCCCACTGAGCCGACACCGCGACAGCTGACCATCGTGGTATCCAACGACAACGGCGGCGGCATCTTCGAACTGCTCGAGCAGGGCGACCCCCGGTTCTCCGACGTGTCCTCACGCGTCTTCGGCACCCCGCACGACGTCGACGTCGGCGCACTGTGCCGCGCCTACCACGTCGAGAGCCGCCAGATCGAGGTCGACCAACTCGGCCCCGCGCTCGACGAACCCAACCCCGGCATGCGCGTATTGGAAGTGAAGGCCGACCGGTCCTCGCTGCGCCAGCTGCACGCCGCCATCAAGGCCGCCCTGTGACCAACTCGAAAACCTTGTGGCGCTTGCTGATCCACGGCTCCAATGGCGACGCACCCGACACCTGGAGGCAGCGCATCCTGCGGTGGGCCCGGATTGCGGTGCTCGGTCTGGCCGGTCTGGTGACGCTGCAGTCGGTGCTGCTAGTGGCGGGGGCGTGGCGCAACGACATCGCCATCGAACACAACATGGGCGTCGCCCAGGCCGAGGTGCTCAGCGCCGGACCGCGTCGTTCGACCATCGAGTTCGTCACCCCCGACCGGGTCACTTATCGCCCGGAGCTCGGTGTGCTCTACCCGTCCGAATTGTCAACGGGAATGCGCATTTACGTCGAATACAACAAGAGAGATCCCAACCTGGTGCGGGTACAGCACCGCAACGCCAAGCTGGCCATCATCCCGGCCGGATCCATCGCGGTGGTCGGCTGGTTGATCGCCGGAGTCGCACTTGTCGCTATCGCGGTAGTGGAGAAGCGACTCGACCGTCACGCAGACTTGAACAGATTGTCGAGCCACCTAGGGTCTTGAAGGTCGACGACCTTTTTGTCCTTCAGGTCGTAAACCGTTGGGGTGCCCGGGTCGTCGGGTTCGGCACTGTTGAGGCGAGTGGTATTGGCTTCGTCCATCGCCTGGACGTCGACTCCGGAATCCCCGGCCTCGATCCGTGCAGCCACCGCGTCGGAAACGCCGCTTTCGCGGGCCATGTCGGCGATCCGGTCGTTGCTGGGCCCGTCACCGCGTGAATCCTGGTGCTGGTACAGGGTTTGCACAAAGGCTTGGTAGGAAGTCGCCAAAATAGCCGCGCGACCGACGACAAACAGCGCATTGCTGACTCGGGCCGAGTAGTGGTTGTCCTTGGCGTCGTCGATGAATGTCAGCGGCCGATACGTCACTGCCAGCCGGCCGCTACTGACGTAGCTGGCGAGCTTGTCGCCGTAGGCGGACTCGAACTCCGCGCAATGCGGGCACTGCGGCTCGATGAAGATCTCCAGCTGCACCGGGGCGTTGGGGAATCCGACCACTACGCCGTATCTGTCGGCGCTGACCACGGCGCCCGGATGGTGACGGTCGACCTGAGCAATTCCAGCGACCTCGCGGGTGCATCCGGCGCACGCGAGCAAAACCAGCGCCAGCACGCTGCACCAGTAGCGCATGAGCCGTCCCCTTCCCGGTGCCGCTCACCGCAGTAGACCAGATTTCGCGCCCCGTATGCCCGTCGGCAACCTTAGCGACAAGCAGCGCTGACACGGTGGAGGCGTGCGCGTTGCGATCGTCGCCGAGTCGTTTTTGCCCAACGTCAACGGTGTCAGCAACTCAGTCGTGCGGATTCTGGAGCATCTACGCCGCACCGGCAATGAAGCTCTGGTGATCGCGCCCGACAATCCGCCCGGCCAACCCCGCGCGGAGCGCATCCACGACGGAATCCGGGTGCATCGAGCACCGTCACGGATGTTCCCGAAGATCACGTCGTTGCCGCTCGGTGTTCCGTTACCGCGAATGCAGCGGGTGCTTCGCGGATTCGACCCCGACGTGGTGCATCTCGCGTCGCCGGCGCTGCTCGGCTATGGCGGGCTGCAGGCTGCCCGTCGCCTTGGAGTGCCGACCGTGGCCGTATTCCAAACCGACGTAGCGGGTTTCGCTTCCAGCTATGGGCTGAGGCTGGCATCACGGGCGGCATGGGCGTGGATTGCTCACCTGCACCGCCACGCCGACCGCACGCTGGCGCCGTCCACGTCTGCGATGGAATCGCTTGCAGCGCACGATATTCCACGGGTATACCAGTGGGCGCGCGGTGTCGACGTGATCCGTTACGCGCCGTCGGCGCGAGACGAGGCGCTGCGGCGTCGCTGGTCACCGGACGGCAAGCCGATCGTCGGCTTCGTGGGCCGGCTGGCGCCCGAGAAAAGTGCCGGCCGGCTCGCGACGCTGGCGCGCGACCACACGGTGCAGGTCGTCGTCGTCGGTGACGGGGTCGACCGCGCCAAACTCGGATCAGCAATGCCCACAGCGGTTTTCACCGGCGCGCTCTACGGCGAGGAGCTCGCCGCGGCGTACGCCAGCATGGACGTCTTCGTGCACACCGGTGAGCATGAGACGTTTTGTCAAGCCGTGCAGGAAGCGCTGGCGTCGGGGCTGCCGGTCATCGCCCCCGACGCCGGCGGACCCCGCGATCTGGTCAGCCCGTGGCGCACCGGTCTGCTGCTGCCGGTGGACGAATTCGAAGCACGGCTGCCCACCGCCGTCGCGCACCTTGTCGACGAACGACCACGCTATTCGGCGGCCGCTCGCCGTAGTGTGCTGCACCGCAGCTGGCCGGCGATCTGCGACGAGCTGCTCGGCCACTACGAGGCGGTATTGCAGACCCGCCGAGAGGCAGCGGCCTGATTGCCCTGGCGTAGCGTCTGCCAGGTGAGCCGCGCGAGCCTCGACAAAAACCCACACGACGTTGCGTCGATGTTCGACGGGGTCGCGCGCCGCTACGACGTGACCAACACCGTGCTGTCGCTGGGCCAAGACCGCTATTGGCGCCGCGCTACCCGCGCAGCACTGCGGGTGGGGCCCGGCGAGCGGGTGCTGGATCTGGCTGCGGGTACGGCGGTATCGACGGTGGAGCTGACCAAGTCCGGCGCATGGTGTGTGGCGGTGGATTTTTCGGTCGGCATGCTCAAGGCGGGCCGTGCCCGGTTGGTGCCGAAGGTCGCCGGTGACGCGACTCGGCTGCCGTTCCGCGACGGTGTATTTGATGCTGTCACCATCAGTTTCGGGCTTCGCAATGTCGCCGACCAGCCGGCGGCGCTGCAGGAGATGGCCCGCGTGACGAGGCCGGGGGGACGGCTGGTGGTGTGCGAGTTCTCCACGCCGACCAATCCGCTGTTCGCCACCGTCTACAAGGAATACCTCATGCAGGCGCTGCCCCGCGTTGCGCGCGCGGTGTCGAGCAATCCGGAGGCGTATGTCTATCTGGCCGAGTCGATCCGGGCATGGCCGGACCAAGCCGCGCTGGCGCAGCGCATTTCACAGGCGGGGTGGTCGGGCGTGCGGTGGCGCAATCTGACCGGCGGCATTGTCGCGCTGCACGCCGCGCACAAACGGCCTAGCTGAACGGCTTGCGCCGGTCCACGAGTCGCGACAGCACGCCGCCGCCGCGCCATATCCGCGCCACCGTGTCAGCGTCCTCATCGGTGACGAGGTTGGCCATCACCCGCACCGCGACGTTCATCAGCGTCGGCGAGCGCATCGCCACCGGTCCCGCCGCCGGTAAAAACCGCGGAAATGTCAGCAGCAACGCCAGCCGCCGCGCCACCGAAAACGCGCGGCCATAGTGGCGCTGCAGCGCGTGTGGCCACGCCTGCGAGAGATCACCGGAGCCCAGCAGCTCGACCGCCAGCCGCCCGGCCTCCAGCCCGTAGTCGATGCCTTCGCCATTCAAGGGGTTGATGCAGGCGGCGGCGTCGCCGATCAGCATCCAGTTCGGTCCGGCCACCCCTGACACCGCGCCGCCCATGGGCAGCAACGCCGACGACATCGCCCGCGGTTGGCTGACAAACCCCCACTCGTCGCGGCGCAGGTCGGCGTAGTAGCACATCAGCGGCCGCAACCCCAGGTCAGCGGGTCGTTTCGAGGTCGCCATCGCTCCCACGCCAATGTTCACCTCGCCGTTGCCCAGCGGGAAAATCCAGCCGTAGCCGGGCAGGATCGCGCCGCCCGGAGAGCGCACTTCCACATGCGACGTCAACCACGGCTCGTCGCTGCGCGGCGAGGCCAGATACCCGCGGGCGGCGATGCCGTACACCGTCTCCTGGTGCCAGCGCCGGCCCAGCGCGCGGCCCAATGACGAGCGCGCGCCGTCGGCCACCACAAGCTCAGCGCAGCTGACCTCGCTGCCGTCGGCCAGCACCAGCGACCGAACCCGCCCACGCGAATCATGATGGACGCCAACAGCTTTGACTCCAAGCAGCATGCGCGCGCCGGAATCCTCGGCCACTTTGCGGATCCGGTCGTCGAGTTCGACGCGGGCCACCGCGCTGCCTGTCGACGGGAACGATGGCCCGGGCCAGGCGACCTCGACCTCGCCGCCAAACCCGCTTATCCGCAACCCGTGGTGCCGGATCCGGGCGTCCAGCCACTCGCCCAAGCCCAGCCGCTCCAGCTCGGCGACCGCCCGCGGGGTCAGCCCGTCGCCGCATGCCTTATCGCGCGGGAAGCTGGCCGAGTCGATGACCAGTACGTCACGGCCGGCCCGCGCGGCCCAAGCGGCCGCCGCCGACCCGGCCGGTCCGGCGCCCACCACGACCACGTCGGCTCTGTGATGCATGCTCACCAGTATGTTGGTGCCGTGAGGACTCCGGCGACTGTGGTGGCGGGCTTCGACTTCGGCGACGCCACGTTCGCCGCGAGCGTGCGCGACGGCGTCGACCGCATCGAGCAGCTGATGGAGACCGAGCTGCGCGGCAGCGACGATCTGCTGACCGAAGCCGTGCTGCATCTGTTCGAGGCCGGCGGCAAGCGGTTTCGGCCGTTGTTCACGGTGCTGTCGGCTCAGCTGGGCCCCAATCCCAACGCCCGGGAGGTGACGATCGCCGGCGCGGTGATCGAGTTGGTGCATCTGGCGACGCTGTACCACGACGATGTGATGGACGAGGCGCAGGTGCGTCGCGGCGCGCAAAGCGCCAACGCCCGCTGGGGCAACAACATCGCGATCCTGGCCGGCGACTATCTGTTCGCGACCGCGTCGCGGCTGGTGTCGCTGCTGGGTCCCGACGCGGTGCGGGTGATCGCCGAGACGTTCGCCCAACTGGTTACCGGGCAGATGCGCGAAACGCGCGGCGCGGCCGAGGGTGCGGATTCGATCGAGCACTACCTAAAGGTGGTGCACGAAAAGACCGCCTGCCTGATTTCGGCGGCAGGCCGGTTCGGTGCGACGTTCTCCGGCGCCGACGACGACCAGATCGAGCGCTTGAGCCGGCTGGGTGGCATCGTCGGCACGGCATTTCAGATCTCCGACGACATCATCGACATCGACAGCGACCCCGACGAGTCCGGCAAGGTGCCCGGCACCGATCTGCGTGAGGGCGTGCACACGCTGCCGGTGCTCTACGCGCTGCAGGACAGCGGCCCGGAGGCCGATCGACTGCGCGAGCTGCTGGGCGGCCCGGTCCACGACGACGCGGTGCTGGGCGAGGCATTGCGGCTGCTGCGGGCCTCGCCGGGCATGGCCAAGGCCAAGGAGACCGTCGCCCGGTATGCGGCTGAAGCGCGTGACGAGCTGGCCAAGCTGCCCGACGTCGCGGGCCGTCAAGCGCTGGCCACGCTGGTCGACTACACCGTCAACCGGCACGGTTAGGTTCGGAACCTGCTGGCTTGCCCCGGACGTTTAACCAGCGTGTGTAGAGGGAGGAGGCTGATGACCTGGCATCCGCATCACAACACGTTCAAGACGTTCGCGCTGCTGGTCGGCATGTCGGCGCTGATTGTGTTCGTTGGCCGGCTGTTTGGCCCGACGATGATGTGGCTGGCGGTGCTGTTCGCCGTCGGGATGAACGTCTACACGTATTTCAACAGCGACAGGCTGGCGCTGCGCGCCATGCACGCCCAACCGGTGTCGGAAGTGCAGGCCCCGGCGATGTATCGGATCGTGCGCGAGCTGGCCACCGCCGCGCATCAGCCGATGCCGCGGCTCTACATCAGCGACACCGACGCACCCAACGCGTTTGCGACCGGGCGCAACCCGCGCCACGCCGCGGTGTGCTGCACCACCGGCATTCTGCGCATCCTCAACGAACGCGAGCTGCGGGCCGTGCTCGGCCACGAGCTCTCTCACGTCTACAACCGCGACATCTTGATCTCGTGTGTGGCGGGCGCATTGGCGTCGGTGATCACCGCGCTGGCCAACTTCGCCATGTTCGCCGGCATGTTCGGCGGCGGCGACCGAGACGACGGCCCCAATCCCTTTGCGCTGCTGTTAGTTTCGCTGCTAGGACCGATCGCGGCGATGGTGGTCCGGTTGGCGGTGTCGCGCTCGCGGGAGTATCAGGCCGACGAGTCCGGCGCGGTGCTAACCGGTGACCCGCTGGCGTTGGCCTCGGCGCTGCGCAAGATCGCCGGCGGCGTGGAGGCGGCCCCGCTGCCGCCAGAGCCGCAGCTGGCGAGCCAGGCGCACCTGATGATCGCCAACCCGTTCCGCACCGGTGAGCGGATCGGGTCGCTGTTCTCGACGCACCCCCCGATCGCCGACCGTATTCGCCGGCTCGAGGAGATGGCGGGCGGATAGCGGCTGCGCGGACTCCGCGGCCCGGCCCGGAAGCCCGGCTCTCCGGACCTCTGCCCAGGCCCTCCGCGCCGGCTCTCCGGACCAATAGTGACTTGCCGGATTTGATAGCGCATGTGCTACTAGACCCGTAATGAATCACTACACCTACCGCGCCGAATGGTGGCCGGAGCGCTGCGAATACGTTGCCCGGTGCCTCGAATTTCCGTGGTTGTCGCAGTGTGCGTCAACCCTGCGGCAGGCCATCGCCGCGATCGAAGAAGCCGTCGACGGGTGCATCGCTGAGCGAGTGGCATGCGGTGATGATGTCCCCACACCGCTCACCGACCATCACTACAGCGGCAAGTTCGTGGTTCGGACATCGCCGGCGCTGCACGCGCGCCTTGTCGTGGAAGCCGCCGAGCAGAACGTGTCGATGAATCAATGGGTGGCGATGAAACTCGCAGATCGCCAGCCACGCGGCCTGCTCGACTGGTGATATCACATACGACATCAAATTTCAGCACCATGTCATGGGCAGTCTCTGGTGCTGCTGTGACCGATGTGGCTATGGAACGACCGCCAGAAACATGTATGCGGCCAGCAGCACCAAATGCACTTCGCCCTGGAGCCTGGTGGCCCGGCCAGGCACCACCGTCAAAACGCTGACGACGACGGTCAGCGCCAGCAGCACCAACTGGGTGGGACCCAGGCCCAGCAACAGCGGCCCGCTTAGCCATATTGAGGCCAGCGCGATTGCCGGGATGGTGAGCCCGATGCTGGCTATCGCGGAGCCGTAAGCCAGATTGAGGCTGATCTGGATGCGGCCACGCCGGGCGGCACGAACGGCCGCGAGCGTCTCGGAAAGCAACACCAGCGTGGCGATCACCACCCCGACGAATGACTGGGGAAAACCGACCGCCGTCACCGCACGCTCGATGACGGGTGACTCCACTTTCGATAGCCCCACCACCGCGACCAGTGCGACCAGCAGCAACGCGAGGCTCGTCAGCGCCGACCGCATGCTTGGCGGCGCCGCATGTTCGCTGTCGTCCGCGACCGTGCCAGTTTGTGTCACCGGCAGAAAGAAGTCGCGGTGCCGCACCGTCTGGGTGAAGACGAACAACAGGTAGAGCCCCAGTGAAGCGAGCGCGGCGAAGCTGAGTTGGCCGGGCGAGAACTCCGGGCCTTGGTGGCTGGTGGTGAAGGTCGGCAGCACCAGACTCAGGGTGGCCAGCGTCGTGATCGTGCCCAGTGCGGCGCCGCTGCCGTTGGGGTTGAAATGGGTCACGCCATCGCGCAGCGAACCGATCAACAGGGACAAGCCGGCGATGCCGTTCGTGGTGATCATCACCGCAGCGAACACCGTGTCGCGCGCCAGCGTCGCCGACTTGTCACCGCCAGACGCCATGAGCGTGACGATGAGCGCCACCTCGATGGTGGTCACTGCCACAGCGAGCACCAGCGAGCCGAATGGCTCACCGACTCGATGCGCGACCACCTCGGCGTGGTGCACCGCGGCCAGCACGGCACCCGCCAGCAGCACACCTTCGAGGACGGCCAATATCCAACCGATCTCGCGGCCCCAGGTGAGTGCGAGCGCCACCAGCGCGAGCAGCGGGACCACCACGGTCCATGGAAGCCGTTTCAAATGAAGCTACTTCACCACACCACGGCGGTCGGCGTAAAAGTATGTGTATCCGGTCGTCAGCGCACAGACGACAGCGGCGGCTGCCAGCAGCTGCGAACCACTGACCGCCGAGCAAATGCACCCGCCTGTCAGTCCGCCGGCGACGAAGCTGGCAAAGAGCAGGAAGTGTCCCAGCCAGTCGACAGCCGATCCGCCGCTGATATGGCGCTCGATGCCCTGACCCAGCTTCACAATCGTCCCCGTCACGTAGCTCAGCGCTATCGACACTTCCCCGTTCTTGACGAATGTGGTGTTCAACGCGCCAATACCGAAGGCAATAACCAAGATTGGTACGAAAGCGACCGGACCCCGTGACCAACCCTGCAGCAGGACATCGCCGATAGTGGCGATCGAAAGACAAAGGGTGGTGAGCAGAGTGGGTCCGTGCGGGTGGGCTCTCCAGATATGCCGGCGACACAACGATCCAACAATCACGCCGCCTAAAAAGCACGCCACCAGAAGTGTCGCCGATATCGACAGCCAGGGATCACCAATGAACAAACCCGCCACTGCGCGTTGGGTGTTGCCGGTGGCGGTAGTCACGAAGTAGCCGGCGGAGTGGGTGAACGCCACCGCACCGACGACGCCCGCCAGCCAAGCAAGGATCCACGACAACCTTGCCTCGCTGTCAAAGATTTCACGCAGCGCTGCCCTGGATGTGCCGGCATCAGCGCCGCGACGAAGACCGAAACGACGTGCCCAAGGCCTGCGCCGGCCCATGGGATCTGCGTTGCGTGATCGCTGGATCCGACACCTCCTGGGCCGGACTCGTCGAAGCCGGTCGTTCGTTTGCGGGGCGTCAGCCATGTCGATCGAATCGACTTGTCCTATCCCCGGTGCCGTGCGCTCAGTCATGAATTGGTCTATCCCTTTCCTCAAAAGAATTGGATTAATGCGCGCCGATAGCACGACCGCACAACGGAAGCGTTGCGGCGATCAGCCTGAGTGCTGAAGTGGCTGTGATTGATCAGCGCCGGGCGACGCAGAGCTGGGTCAAGCGTTCTCGGCCGGCAAGGGGCGTAACAGGTGTACATGAGCCGCCCACGCCTAGCCGCACGCAGACCGCGGACGACGATGCCAGTTGGGGCGAGTAGCAGCTCAATTGCGCCGAGGGCGACCAGGTCGAGGGTCGAGTACGGTGCAGCGCCGCGATGTGGAACACGCTGTGAGGTATTGGCGAATCAGCTTGTTCGATATGGTCGCCCGGACGTTCATCGTCGGCGTTGGCAGCGCCCGCGGATGTCAACGCCTGCGGTGCCGCAGCCACGGCTCGGTCGGCCCGCGCCAGCACATATCCGATGGCCGCAACCAGCACGCATACCGCAACGACGAGGGCGCTGGCCGACCGCTTCCATGACGGCTTGTGCGCGCCGCGGAAAGTCACAATGCCTCGATCGCGGCAGCGACTACGGCGATCATCCGACTCCCCAACCCATAACAACACGATCAGCGTGGATCGTAACAACTCCCAGCTAACCGCGCAGTACCGTTAAGGTTGCGGCAAAGTGAAACCCTTCGCGCACAACCCATTACAGACAATGTGAGCCCAACCACACAGGGTCGACGCTCGATTACGCTCAAAATAGGCTATTTATCGACTCCACAACCCAGCAACCGCACCGGCCCGACACATAGAAAATGCATACAAACAAGTCCGTTTGTTAAAACCCGGCGCCGTGTACCTCGTGGCCCGGAGGTTCCGCGGTCAAGCCGCGGTAGGCCTGCTCGACGGTGGAGCCATGGTTGATCACCGCGTCGACCTCGCGGGCAATCGGCATGTTCAACCCGTACTTGTCGGCGAACTCCATGATCACGCTGGCCGCTTTGACGCCCTCGGCGACCTGCTTCATCGAGGAGATGATCTCGTCGATCGGTTTGCCGGCGCCCAGCTGCTCGCCGACGTGGCGGTTACGGCTGCGCTGGCTGGTGCAGGTGACGATCAAGTCGCCCATGCCGGCCAGCCCAGCAAAGGTGTCGCGCTGCCCGCCCATGGCCTCGCCGAGTTTGGACATCTCGCGCACCGAGCGGGCCATCACCAGGGCTCGGGTGTTCTCCCCGATACCGAGCGAGTAACCCATGCCGACGGCGATCGCGTAGACGTTCTTTAGCGCGCCGCACATCTCGACGCCGAGCACGTCGTCCAGGGTGTACACGCGAAATCGCCGTGTGCGAAAAAGCTCCGCGAGCCGGGCGGCCAGGTGGTGGTCGGGCATCGCCAACACGGCCGCGGCGGCATAACCCTCGGCAACTTCGCGGGCGATGTTCGGGCCGGCCAGGATGCCGGCCGGATGCCCAGGCAGCACTTCACCGACGATTTGCGACATCCGCATATTGGTGCCCTGCTCGAGACCCTTGACCAACGAGACCACGGGTACCCAGGGACGCAGCTCTGCTGCCAGCTCGGTGAGCACGTCGCGGAAGCCGTGTGACGGCACGCCCATGACGACGACGTCGGCGGAGTTGGCGGCCTCGGAAAAGTCGGTGGTGGCGCGCAGCGTTTCGCTGAGCACGACTTCGTCACCCAGATAGCGGGTGTTGCGATGGTTGTCGTTGATGTCCTCGGCGACTTCCTTCGACCGCACCCACTGCAGCGTCGGGCTCCGACGCGCGCAGATGGACGCGACGGTGGTTCCCCAGGAACCGCCGCCAAGGACGACCACTTTCGGTTCACGCATCCCGGGTGCCATGGCGATCAGCGTATTGCCGACGCCCGCTGTTTACCGGCAGTTGGTGAACAACGGCTGCGACGGCGTCTGCCGGAGGTATCCCACTCGGACGGGAAAGTTTTCCGCCACCAAGGATTTGGACTGCTGACGATTTGTCAATACGTAAGCTGTGAGAATGGCGGGCAAAGCCAAAAGCGCGCCAGCGATGCGACCAGGGGGGCCGCTTCGCCGGTCTAAACGCATCGCCGGACTGCTTTGGAGCCCCACCCTGCCGGTACGCGACCAGCACTACAGCCAAAGGGTCGAGCGCCGGTTCCGGGTGCTCAACTTCGCGACATTGTTAGCGGCGCTCCTCACCGCAGGCTTCGGACTCGGTTTTGGCCTAGTCACCGGACAAGGGTTCCGGCGTGTCGCGATCAGCTACCTCCTCCCTGCGGTAATTTTCGCGCTGGTCCCCGTGCTGCGCCGGTTCGGTGAATTCGTTGCACCGGTGACCTTCTTCGGGTGCACCTACCTGACCATCTTTATGATCTGCTGGTCGGTAGGCACCGGCTCGGGCCTGCAGTTCTACTTCCTGGTGACGGCGCCCCTTGTGGTGTTGCTGCTCGGCGATGAACACATCGTGCTCGCATCGGTCGTCGCGGCCGTCGGCGCTGCGCTCGCGGTCATTCTGCTGATCGTCGTTCCCTACGACACCGGAATTCGCCCGCACTGGGCTGTCACGGTGAATTTCGCATTCGCATCGGTCGCGGCTTGCGCCATGGTCGTCGCGACGGTCTGGTACGCGCTACGTGAGATCACCCGCGCCGAAGAAGTCATTGAGCTGGAGTATCAGAGATCCGAGTCGTTGCTGGCCAATATCCTGCCCGCCAGCATCGCGAAGCAGTTGAAGAATCCTGAAGCTCGGATCATCGCCGACAAATACGACGACGCTTCGGTTCTATTCGCCGATATCGCCGAATTCACCCAATGGGCCAGCGCTACCAGTCCGGCGGAGCTGGTCCAGTTCCTGAATCAGCTCTATACCAATTTGGACCGGCTGGTCGAGCGCCACGGCTTGGAAAAGATCAAGACCAGCGGGGACTCATACATGGTCGTCAGCGGCGTGCCCATGTCCCGGCCGGACCACCTCGAGGCGCTGGCGAACCTGGCGCTCGATATCGCCGACGCCGTGGCGGACTTGCGCGACCCGAAGGGTCGACCGGTTCCGCTGCGGATCGGGCTGGCCGCGGGCCCGGTGGTTGCCGGCGTGGTGGGCGCGCGACGATTCTTCTACGACGTGTGGGGAGACGCGGTCAACGTCGCCTCACGCATGCAATCGACCGACAGCGAGGGCCGCATCCAGGTACCGGATGACATCTACGAACGGCTCAAGGACGACTTTCTCTTCGAGGAGCGAGGTGACGTTGAAGTCAAGGGCAAGGGCGTGATGCACACCTGGTACCTGGTGGGGCGCCGAAGCGCCTACCATGCCGCCGGGACGCGTTCCCCGGCGCGGCCGAACACCATCGACTCCTCGATCCGGTCGAACCGGTAGTCGAGCGCGTCGGCGAAGTAGTTCTGCCGCACATTCCACGGCCGCTTGGTGCCGGATTTGGGCAGCGCGTGCAGCGAGCGCAGCACATAGCCGGCCTGGATGTCCCAGGACGGTTTTTCCGGCATCGGCTCGTCGCCGCGGTGCGGGTAGGCGTGTGTGTAGCCGCGAGACCGCATGTATGCCAACAACTTTGCTGTGGCCCGGGCAGTCATGTCGGCGCGCAGCGTCCACGAAGCGTTGGTGTAGCCGACGCACCAGAACAGGTTGGGCACGTCTTCGAGCATGTGCGCCTTGTAGACGAAGCGGTCCTGCGGCTTGATCTCTGCCCCATCCAAAGACACGGTCACCCCGCCCAGCGCCTGCAACTGCAGCCCGGTCGCGGTGACGATGATGTCGGCGTCCAGATGCGCGCCGGACTTCAACGCGATCCCGGTGGCGTCGAAGTGATCGATGTGGTCGGTGACCACGTCGGCGCGGCCTTCGCTGATCGCGACGTACAGGTCGGCGTCGGGGATCAGGCACAGCCGCTGGTCCCACGGGTTGTACCGCGGTTTGAAATGGGTGTCGACGTCGTAGCCATCCGGCAGGTTACGGATGGCGATCTGGCGGATCCACCACTTCATGAAACCCGGCGTCTTGCGCGACAAGAACCAGATCGCCCCTTCCAGCAACGCGTTGCGCATTCGGATGATCTGGTGTGCGGCCTTGCGCGGCAACGCTTTTCGCAGCAGGTCGGAGAACGGGCTGTACCTCGACGCCGAGAACATATAGGTCGGCGAGCGCTGCAGCATGGTGACTTTTGACGCCTTCTCGGTCAGTGACGGGATCAGCGAGATCGCCGTCGCCCCGCTGCCGATGACCACCATTTTCTTGCCGGTGTACTCGAGGTCCTCGGGCCAATGCTGCGGGTGTATGACGGTGCCGCCGAACTGCTCGATGCCGGGAAAGTCCGGGGTGTAGCCCTCGTCGTAGTTGTAGTAGCCGGACCCGAAGAACACGAATTGGGCTCGGTAGGCCGTGGAAACGCCGTCCTGCTCGGCGGTGATCGCCCAGGTGTCCGTGCCAGAGTCCCAATTGGCCGCGCGCACATGGCTGTTGAATCGGATATGGCGGTCGATGCCGTACTTGTGCGCGGTCGCGGTCAGGTATTCGCGGATGTGCACGCCGTCGGCCACGCCTTCTTTGCGGGTCCACGGCTCGTAGGGGAAGCACAGCGTGAAGATGCTGCTGTCGGAGCGCACACCGGGATAGCGGAACAGATCCCAGGTGCCGCCGATGTGCTCGCGCCGTTCCAGGATGACGTAGCGGATGCCGGGGTTGCGCTCAGTAATGCGGTAGGCGGCGCCCAGTCCAGAGATGCCGGCGCCGATGATCACGATGTCGAAGTACTCCTCGGGCGCATCGGCGGCGCGGGCGTCCAGGAAAGCCATGCCCCTCACACTAGGCACCCACCGGTTGATTGGGCCAGAGCGCTGACTGCGATTGCCCGGCTCCTCCTCATCGCGCTGCGCGCTCTGCATCGTCGCCGGGCTAGCGGTAGTTGACGAACTGCAGTGCGACGTCCAAGTCGGCCTGCTTGAGCATGGCGATGACGGCCTGCAGGTCGTCCTTCTTTTTGCTGGAGACGCGCACCTCGTCGCCCTGGATCTGGGTCTTGACGTTCTTGGGTCCCTCGTCGCGGATCAGCTTGGTGATCTTCTTGGCGTTCTCGCTGGAGATGCCCTGCTTGATGGTGCCGGTCACCTTGTAGGCCTTTCCGGAAGCCTGGGGTTTGCCCGCCTCGAACGCCTTCATCGAGATGTCGCGGCGGATCAGCTTCTCCTTGAAGACGTCGACCGCAGCCTTGACGCGCTCCTCGGTCGAGCTGGTCAGCTCGATGGTGTCATCGCCCTTCCACGCGATCTTGGTGTCGGTGCCGCGGAAGTCGAATCGGGTGGCCAGCTCCTTGGCGGCCTGGTTGAGGGCGTTGTCGACCTCCTGGCGATCAACCTTGCTGACCACGTCGAACGATGAATCCGCCATTGGATTCGTCCCCTTCCATCGATGTCGGCCGTTTGCGTCCGGATTACTTCCCCGTTGTACTCTGCTAGGCGTAACACATCCGGCAGGTTGCCCGAGCGGCCAATGGGAGCGGACTGTAAATCCGTCGGCGTATGCCTACCCAGGTTCGAATCCTGGACCTGCCACGCAGGTCAGACGCTATTTCGAGCCAACCGTCACCGGCTTGAGCTCGGGCGTGGTGCGCAGACGGTTCGCAGCAGAGTCGAACGCGTCGGCAACCGCATCAAGATCATCCGGGAAAAGGTGCCCGTATCGGTCGAGGGTTAGCACCGCCGTCTTGTGGCCCAGGAGTCTTTGCACCACCTTCACGTTCGCGCCGGCGCTGATCGCCAACGACGCGCACGTGTGACGGAGGTCGTGTAGTCGCACCCCTCGCAGCCATCGACCGCGGCGGCCGCCTTCTGGAACGTGTACCGCGCCTGCCCGAGCGTGAGATAGGTACCGCTGCCGACAGATTTCGAACACCAGGGCATCATCGGCCCGGCCCGCCACTTCAGTTTCGAGTAACGACTGTGACGGTGATGTTGACTTGTACGCCTATCAGGCGCACAATCGATGCATGGCTATCAAAACTGAGCGTCTTGCAGCGCGCCTAACCCCTGAGCAGGACGCGCTGATTCGCCGTGCCGCCGAAGTCGAGGGAACCGACCTGACCAATTTCACGGTCACGGCGGCGCTGGCGCACGCCCGTGACGTGCTGGCCGACCGTCGGCTGTTCATGCTCGACGATGCGGCATGGACGCAGTTCACGACGATGCTGGACCGGCCTGTCTCACACAAGCCCCGGCTGGAGAAGCTGTTTTCTGAGCCGACTATCTTTCACGGTGATGCGTGAGCGCCGCGGCCGGCTACTACAGCACACCGCGGCCGATCAGCGAGGCGGACGACGTCGCTACCTTCGACAGCGGCGAACCCCTGGACGAATATCTGCGTAAGCGGGCGTTGGCCAATCACGTCCAGGGGGCATCGCGCTGTTTCGTTACCTGCCGGGACGGTCCCGTGGTCGGCTTCTACGCCCTTGCGTCGGCGGCCATCGATCGTGACTCGGCGCCGGGGCAGGTACGCCGCAATATGCCTGATCCCGTGCCGGTGATCTTGTTATCGCGGCTGGCGGTTGACCGTAAAGAGCAGGGGAACGGTTTGGGCAGCCATCTGCTGCGTGATGCGATCACGCGAAGTATCCGGGTGGCCGAGCATGTCGGCGTACGGGCGATACTTGTGCACGCATTGCACGACGAGGCTCGCGCGTTTTACGCGCATTTCGAGTTCGAGAGTTCGCCGACTGATCCGTTGCACCTGGTGCTGTCGATGAAGGACGCCCGCGCGCTCGTCGGCGGCGGTGCCTCGCCAGTTGGGCGCACACAGCGCGAACCCCAGAAGCCGGCAGAAGCCCAAGCGCGACTGGCCGCAGCCCGTGCCCGACTCCAAGCCCTGGATAAGGCCGTAGCCGCCGGTAAGGTGTGCGAAGATCGCCACCTGTGGGGCGGTGCTGGTTTGGTTGTCGACACCACGATGCCCGAGCCCCCCTACCGCGAAGCCAAATATGTTGTCACTCCGTATGCCGCTAGCTTGTCGTGGCTTGTGCGTGCACTCTGGGCCGCTTGTCGACCCCTCTTCGATTCGATGACGAAATTCGAGTTCTTCGGTCGGCTCGCCAACGCCGCCCTCCGTTCCCAGCAACGTGCTGGCAGCGGCGAGAACGCACGTTACCTGCTGGGGGCGGTTGTTCACGAGGCATTCGAAATTGTGGGCGATATCGAGAACGGTCGCTTCAAGGCGTTGCCCGTTGCTATAGCTGGCGAAGTTCACGACGACCAGCTGCCCAACTCCGAGCATGACGACGCACTCAGTGACGCCGATATCGAACAGTGGTTCAAAGACGGCGGCTTCGAGTGAATACTGCTGACCCGGTGGCCGGTGCCACATACCGCGGCTCAGCTTCGGCCCCCTGAAGGTAGTCCGATTCAGTTATTACCCGGGCAGTTGGTGACACCTGCGAGATGACCGGAAGCCATATCGAGCACCTGGCGCACTGCTTAGCGGGTTACGCCGCGAAGGGCCGCGACCGTATCGGACAAGGTAAGGCGCGGCTCCCGGTAGGTGATGCCGAGTTCTCGCTCGCTCGGCGAGTCATCAGACGCCGGCATCTGGGTGTAGTACTGCATCCCCGCCGAGGTGAACGGCGTGTCGACCGGCAAAAACCGCCCCGCACGGTCCAGTAGTGCCCCCGCCACACGCAGCGCGGCGTCAGCAACCGGCACCGCCATCATCGAAATACCGGCGACCTCGCCGAGCAGCTTCGCCAGCTCGGACGCGGGAACTCGATGACCGCCCGCGGTGTAGCGGCGCGGTCCGCGCCCGGGTTCCAACAGCGCGACGTGCAGTGCGGCGACATCGCGGACGTCGACGACCAACCATGCCGCACTCCGTCCCGGAATCACGCGCATTCGCAACGCCGCCTTGACGCCCTCGCCGGCCTCACCGAACTGGTCGCCGACAGGTGGACCGAGAACCATGCCGGGATAAGTGATATTGACCGGTGCGCCGGCGTCCTGAAGCCCACGCGCATAGCTCTCGACTTGTGCCTTGGATATCCCGTATCCGTCTGTTCCACCGACAACCGGCAGATCCGCCGTCAGCATCTGCAAGCCAGGATGAAACAGCGCCGTAAAGCTCGAGACGTGAACGATTGGATCCAGTCCCAACTCCACGGCCTGACCGAGCACGTTTCGCGCGCCCGCCATGTTGGTGCTGATCATCTCGGAAGCCTGGCGGGGATCGGTCGCCACCAAGGCGGCGCTGTGCACGACCGCGTCACACCCGTGCAACGCCGCCCGTACCGAGTCGCGGTCGGAGATGTCGGCGACGACGAAGTCCGACACGTCGACGCCGAGTTGGGCGACGGATGTCTTCAGCTTCGCGGGAGTTCGCACCAGGAACCGGATGGAGTGTCCGGCAGCCGCAAGAGCCTTGGCGGTCCAGCCGCCGACAAATCCCGTACCGCCGGTGACAAGAACGTGCATGATGCGACAGCTTAGGGTCGGTGAGTCGCCAGGTAGTCCGCGACGGGAATCGGTGAGGTCGCGGAGTAACCAATCGGTAGGACCACGTCACCGGCAGTCGTGTTGTAATCGACGTCCCACCGGTAGTACCCGACAAACGCAGCGGGATCGGCGGCGAGCACCGCTGCGTAGTCGTTGACCGCCTGCACGTATTGGCTCGAGTTGTTGTACCGGTACAGCGCGTAATCGCGGTTGTCGGCGAAGCCATTAGCAGCGAGGTAGCGGCCGGCCGCCAAGATGCTGTCGCGTGGCGAGAAGATGTCGCCGCCCTCGCCGTAGGCGGCAAAGGTGGACGGTAGGAATTGCATGGGACCCTGTGCGCCGGCGTCACTTGCGCCGACGATGCGGCCGAAGCCGGTCTCGATCAGATTGATCGCGGCGAGATAGGTCCAGCCGACGCCGGACGCCGATTCCGCCTTGCGGTAGTAGCCCAGCAGCTCGCCGGCCGACGCCGGCGGCGCGATCCGCCATGGGGGCAGCGTGTCTTTCTCTTGGCCCGTGCTCATCGCGGTGAGCTGCCGACGCGCGTCGACATTGCGGTCGTAGATTCCGATAAGCGAGGGCGGGATTCGCGGACGCACGATCGGGTCCCACTCGGGATGCCGTCCGAGGGCGCGGTAGGCCGCTTGCTGGCGGCGCGCCGCCTCGATTAGGTCGGCCTGCGAGGACGACGGATCGTGCAGCGCCTGCTCGTCGGCAATAAGATCGCCGGCCAGTTGCACGGGGTCCGATGCCAGCCGCCGCTGCATGGGTGGTCGGGTGGCCTTTGGCGCGGAGGGGGTGGTGGTCGACGTCGATGCGATCAACGACCTGGCCGGCTGAGAGCAGGCGACCGGCGTCAACGTCATCGTGACGACGAGCAGCGTCATGCCGCTACGCATCACGCGGGATCGATGCCCGCGATCGCGCGTCAACCGAGACGCCGCACGCATCCTTCGGTTGCCGGATCGAACTGCTTTCCCACCCACTACAGCTATCTTGAACCACCGAGATGGCAATCCGCTGGCAGTTGCACGGCGTGTAGCGCATATGCACTGCTTGTTACTATCCGGCCGTGTGTGATGCTGCTCCGCGGCGCGGGCGCGGCAAGCCGCGAGATGTGCTGAGGGCCTTTCTCGATCCGGGTCACAACGGTGTGGACGATAGCTCGCTGACCCGGCCAGTCCCCAACGGCCGCGGCGGCACAAAAGACTGCAACACGATGGGCACCGCCACCGACGACGGTTACCCGGAACATGCATTCAACTGGGACGTTGTCGTGCGAATTCGCAAGTCGCTCAACCAGATCGGCGTCCGCACACAGTTGTCCCGGGACGACGACAATTCTGTTGGGCCCTGCGTCGATGAACGCGCCGCAATGGCGAACGCCATGCAGCCCGACGCGATCATCAGCATCCATGCCGACTGTGGACCGGCGGCCGGTCGGGGATTCCACGTCTGCTACTCAAGTCCGCCATTGAACGACGCCCAGTCCGGCCCGGCCGTGCAGTTGGCGACCACTATGCGCGATTCCCTTGTCGCGTCGGGTATGCAACCGTCAACCTACATCGGGTCGAACGGGCTCTACGGCCGCGCAGATCTCGCCGGCTTAAACCTGGCCCAGTACCCGGCGATACTCGTCGAGCTCGGCAACATGAAGAACAGCGACGAAGCCGCTCAGATGGAAAACCCAGACGGGCGAGAAAAATACGCCACTGCGGTCACCCAGGGAATCGTCACATACCTCAGCGCGAAAACCACCAGCAGCTAGCCGAACGACTAACTTCCCGCCCCATGAAAGGATGGGTGCGGTGATCCTGGCCGACGACCTCGGCTAGACGTCCTGCCGGGCCGCGGCAGGCGGCCGCAGGGCCGGAG